>CAKVNP010000154.1 GCA_934777095.1 uncultured Clostridium sp.
AGTTAAATCATAATCACCATCTTCAATTTTCACTATTATCCCAGGACCTTCTACAATAGTTCCCCCTGCTAAAGTATTATATACTACTAGTTGTGATTTCATATCTTCAACAATGTTTGTATTGCTATATTGATGACTATTGTTATAACTCTCAAGTTTTTCTTTTAAGTTATAGTTTTCTTCTTTCAAATCTCCCACCGTTTCATATAAAGCTGTTCTTTCTTCTGCTGCATCTTTATATTGTTGTGTATTCATGTTAAATATATTTGAAGAAGAATTATAAGTAAACTTAAGAGATAAAGTTATTCCAATAATCAAAAAGGCAATAAAGATAAGAAACTTATCTCTAAAGTTTTTCATCTAATCACCTCTTTTTTTATTTCGTAACTTTTCTAAAAGTACTCTTCTGATTACTGCAAAGTTATCAAAAATTCTGCTACCGAATACTATTACTGCTGCAATATAAATTGGAATTCCTAATTTATCTCCTAAAAATGCCATTGCTGCAGCAAGCAGCGCATTTCCAAAGAAACCAGATATAAAAATATCAGGCTGAAAATTTTTAGATAATGTAGCTTTTAGCGCTCCAAATACAGAATCCAAACAAGCAAGTACTGCTACAGATAAATAAGGAGAAAAACTATCTGGAATATTTATATCAAATAATAGCCCTAATAACACCCCTACTAATAAACCTATAAATGCTATCATAACTTTCCCCTTTCACTACTCTGTTGGAATAATATAATCAGATCTTAAAGTCTGAGTAGTTTTTCCAATTACTATTTCATCACTTTGCTTAACATCACTGTTATAATTTTTTAATTTTGAAGTTTCCAATGAACCACCATAATTAACACCAACGCTTAATTTTGATTTATCGCCAATAGCTTTGATCACTATTTCTCCACTTGGGTCAACTCTTCCTGCTGATCCAATAGAAATTGATGAACCTGCATTTTTAATTCCAGTCTGCGGCGTAATTCTTATATCATTAATTGAAATAGCCTCTGCCCTTGAATACCATAACAAATTCACGATAAACACTAATTCATTTTCTGTCATAGCTCCACTACTATCTGCTGTAGTAGAACCGAATATTGATGTTTTAGGAGTTAAAGTGATTACTATCCCCGGCCCCTTAACATCTAATAAACCTAATTGCATTCTTGCGTTATCAAGATTCTTTTTAATTTCCCCTTCCAACTCACCTTCAGCTGCTGCATTTTCCTCCAAAGTTTTAATTTCTTCAGATAACTGTGCATTAGCCTCAACAAGTTCTTCTTTTTCTTTCTTTAAACTTTCTATTTCAGCAAGAATATCAGTATTTTCATAAATAGTAGTATCCTGCTGCTTACTTAAAAGCTTAAATTGATAAGTTAATAAGAATCCTAAAAGGGCACAAACTATTGCAACAACGATTTGGGACAATACTCTTTTCAATCTAACTCCTCCTAAATTATTCTTTCTTTATTATTGGATTTCCTTCATAACTAACATTTATATATCCTTTTGTTAGTCCGATAGTTTCATTCATCATAATGTTGTAAACTTCATTCATTTTAGTATGCAGGCCGCTTTCATCACCAAAGATAATTTCCACTTCTCCCATATAACCTTTTATATTGGCTACGTTAGAAATATCAAGAGTATTCAATTTTAATTCCTCTGTATTTTGCTCAATATAAGGATAAAATGTTTTTAATACACTTGAATATTTTCCATTATCATCAAGGGAATCCCCTACTTTTTTTCCTTCTACGCTTAAGCCTTTAATTTCAACCATTTTTTCATTATACACTGTATCACTTATTTCTAAGATATCGGCTCTTTCATTTAAAATATAATAGTTTTTATTATAAGCTATGTAATATATCGGTGCTTCTTCATTTACAGTAACTTTTAATTTATTAATGCCTGCTATTTCAATATCTACTGACTTAAAATATTTATTTGAAAGAAGCTTCTCTTTTATTTCTTTCCTTTTTACTAGAAAAATATTTTTACCAATTTCTCCATCAGTAACTTTTTTTATACTACTTAGTGTTACATCTGTAGCTCCTGCTATTTCAATCTTACTTATATTGAAAATAGGTGCTTGGGTAAAAAATATCGTAACTGTTATAACAACAATTGTTATAGTCATAAAAAAACGTCTACGCGCTTTTTTTCTCTTCTTTTTTCTTATATATTCCTTTACTTCACTCATTTTTCATTCTTCTCCACATATTGTCTATTACTATCATAACATTTTACGTATAATATTTCATTAAATTTTATTAGAAATTAAATGAAAAGAGCCATATCAAAATAAATTTAGATACAGCACTTTAATAACTTCTATTCTATTTTACCTTCCACTTGACGGGATATGTTTAACAAGATTCCCATTGCCGTCAAATTAATTACTAAGGATGTACCCCCGCAACTGATAAACGGCATTGGAACACCAGTAACAGGCATTGATCCTGTTACAACTGCTATATTTATTATTGCCTGCACCGCAATAATAGAGGTAATACCTGTAGCAAGTAATTTTCCATAAGTATCTTTTGCTTTAATTGCAACTTTTATTCCACGCCAGATAAATATTACAAATAATGCTATTACAAATAAGCAGCCAATTAATCCTAATTCTTCACCAATAATGGCAAAAATAAAGTCATTATGAGGTTCTGGCATATAAAGAATCTTCTGCCTTGACTGTCCAAGACCTAAGCCAGTAATTCCGCCTGAACCCAATGCATAAAATGATTGTATCAGCTGATATCCATCTCCAGCAGCATCCTTCCAAGGATTTGTAAAATTAAGCATTCTAGCTCTTCTATAATCTGAACTAAAAATAAAAAACAGTGCTAAAGTCAATAAAGCTGGAAATACTATTCCGAATAGATGTTTAATCCTTCCTCCAGCAACGAAAAGTAAAATAAATGTTACTATCATTATTATAGCAGCAATACTTAAATTCTTTTCCGCTAGAACCATGGCTGCAAAAATACCTGCAACGCCTAAATAAGGTACAATTCCTTTCCAAAACTCCTTAATTCCATCACCTTTAAGGTCTATACTCATAGCTAAGAATAATACCACTACATATTTAGCTAGCTCTGAAGGCTGAAATGATAATGCTCCAATTTGTATCCATCTTTTCGCCCCATTTACTGCAGGGAAAAAGAAAACTGCAAATAAGAGTGGTATTGTGATAATCAGAAGTTTGGTAGTTAAGCTTCGAAGCCTATGATAATCAAATTTTATCATAAACGCCATTGCTATTAATCCAATTACAGTGAACAACGATTGCCTCTTTAAATAGTACATACTGTCATTATTATGAAACATAGCATAGAAAGAGCTTGCAGAGTAAACCATCACTATTCCAACCGCTAATAAGATAAATAGTGTATATAAAATCCCGTAATCTACATCTCCAAGTCTTATCTTTTCTTTGGGTTTATTAAAAATCATAGGCATTCCTCCTTATATTAAAGCGCCATAAACCCTACAATACATAAAAGTGCTGTGATAACTGAAAATACTGTTACTATTTTAACTTCACTCCATCCACATTGTTCAAAATGATGGTGGACTGGAGCCATTTTGAATACTCTTTTGCCTCTTAATTTAAATGATGTAACTTGTATGATAACTGATAAAGCTTCAAATACATAAATTCCACCAGCAATTACAATTAATAAAGGCTGTTCTAATATTATTGCAATGGCTGCAACTGCACCACCAATTGCAAGTGATCCTGTATCACCCATAAATATTTTAGCAGGGTATGCATTATATTTTAAGAATCCTAAAAGACCACCTATCATTGTAACGCAGAATACTGCTAAAGAAGTTTCTTTCATTATAAAGCATACTACTGCGAAGAAAGTTAATACTAAAACTGATACAGAAGATGCTAAACCATCTAGACCATCAGTTAAGTTAACCGCATTTGTTGTTGCTGCATATACTAAGATTACAAATGGAATATATAATATTCCTAGAGGTATTTTAATTTCTGTAAAAGGAATTATAACCCCTGTACCTAAATATTTATATCCGTAATATGCAAGCCCGCCTGAAAAGATAAGTAAAAGAATCATCTTTTGAGGAGCTGTCAACCCTTCGCTCTGCTTCTTAATTATTTTTAGGATGTCATCTAAGAATCCGATAAATCCAAAAGCTAAAAGTGCATATAAAGCTATCATTCCTTTATCATTCCACTTAAACCCCATAAGAAGCATAACAATTAACGTTGAAAGAAGGAAAATAACTCCTCCCATTGTTGGTGTGCCAGCCTTTTTTAAATGACTTTGCGGCCCTTCTTCTCTAATATTTTGGCCAAATTTTAATCTTCTCAGCATTGGAATTGCTATCGGCCCTAATATTAATGAAATTACTAAAGCTAATACAAAAGCTATAGTTAAATTAGATGTGATAATATTCATTATTTTATCCCCCATTTTACACTGCCTGCTAACAGGCAGTACACCTCCTTCGTAATATTAAATTTTATTTAGTGCATCGACTATATCTTCGAATTTCATTCCTCTAGATGCTTTAACTAAAACAATATCTCCCTTGGAAATAACATTTTTTAAATCATCTATACATTCTTGCTTAGTTTTATATGTTTTGATTTCATTTCCACCAAAACCTGCGGCAAAATTTTCTATATTTTCTCCTACTGCAACTAGTAGATCTGATTTAGTCCCTGCATATGCACCAATTTCTGTATGTGCTTCACTTGATTTAGTTCCAAGCTCATACATATCACCTAAAATTGCAACTTTTCTTCCTTCTGTATATGTATTTAATACATCTAAAGAAGATTTCATTGAGTCTGGACTTGCATTATAGCAGTCACTGATAATAGTAATATTATCCTTCTTAATTACTTGTAGTCTCATTGAAGTAGCTTCAAGATTCTTCACTCCTGCAGCCATTTGATCTAAAGTAACACCTAATCCATCTGCTAAAGCAATCGCAAGCATTCCATTTAATACATTATGCTTTCCTGCCATTGGCAATTTGAAAGTTTTTTCTCTTGAACCAAGGTGAGCAGTAAATTCTGTTTCATCTTCTCTTAATATAATATTAGAAGCGTAAACATCATATTCATGATTATATCCAATTTTTTCAACTTTATAACTTGTAGACTCTATATTTTTAAGTTTATCATCTTCTCCATTTACCACTAAGACATTATCATTTCCGAAAAATTCAACTATTTCCATCTTAGCTTTTAAGATATTCTCCTGAGTCTTTAAGTTTTCTAAATGAGATAATCCTATATTTGTTATTGCTGCCATATCAGGTCTTGCTGTTTCTGCTAAATTTCTAATTTCACCTAAATCACTCATCCCCATTTCAAGCACAGCAATATCATAACTTTTATCCATTTGTAGTATCATTAACGGAAGTCCTATTTCACTATTAAAGTTACCTTTAGTTTTGAAAACTTTATATTTTTCACTAAGCAGTGCAGCTATTAGGTCTTTTGTAGAAGTCTTACCTGTTGAGCCAGTAACACCAATAACTTTAATATCTAGACTATTTCTATAAAAATTAGCTAGTCTCATAAGAGCTTTCACAGTTTTATCAACCTTGATAATTACACCTTTACCTTCTGCATCCTTGATATCAAAATTCACTTCATCAACAACTGCTATAGATGCACCTTTTTCAAGGGCCTCTACAGCAACATCATTGGCATTGAATCTTTCTCCTTTAATTGCAAAGAAGATACAATTCTTAGTTATTTTTCTATTATCAATACATGCTTCCGTAAAATCATGGCAGCCATTATC
>CAKVNP010000155.1 GCA_934777095.1 uncultured Clostridium sp.
CTTCTAGAGCAACCTTTAAAATAATATCTTCGTCATCCTTTTCGATATATCCATAGCCATAATCATCTGTAGTTATTTCTAAGGGATTTTCATAAAAAACATTATATATATCATTAATTTGAAGTTTTTCCATAGTAGCATCTAAGTCTTTATATGGAAGCTTATATGAAATTATATGCATAAATATATTAACCTCTTTTCTTATTTATTTTAGTTTTTGATTTAGCTTTGTTTTTATTTTTAGCTTTAGGCTTTACGCTTTTCTTAGCAGCTGATTTTAATGATGATTTTTTAGCAGTTGCTGGTTCCTTTTGCTTACTAGCAGGAGTTTTTGCAGCAATAGCTTTCTTTTTCTTTGCTACAGAATAACCAAAAGAACCAATAGCTTGTTTTTCCATTTTAAAGTATTCACCATGGCAGTATGTAATTAAATCTGCTTCTTCGAAGTGGATTTTTCCTTTTTCATCTATTAAATCTTTATCAATATGTGAACCTACAACTTCAGCAATAAAGCAGTCGTGTGTACCTAAAGGTAGGATATTTTTAACTTTACATTCAATTGATACAGGACATTCATTTATATATGGAACATTAATATTAGTTCCTTCCCTCATTGTAAAATTCATTTCTTTAATCTTATCTACAGTTTTACCAGATCTTACACCACAGTAATCAACTTCGCGAGTCATTTTGCTAGTAGGTAGATTAACTGTAAATTCCATAGTTTCTTTAATGTATTTATAAGAAAGACGTTCAGGCCTTATTGATATTGACAGCATTGGAGGCTTAGTGCAGACAGTTCCTACCCAGCCTACAGTAAATACGTTGTCATTTCCTTCACTATCTCTAGAAGTTATTAAGACAACAGGAACTGGATTAAGTACAACGCTTCCTTTAAAATCTACTTTTTCCTTCATTTCATCACCTCATGATAATTATCTTAATGATTATATCATAAAAATTAATAAGCTGTTGCAAAATAGCAATATAAATATTGCTTCTGCAACAGCTTTTAATAGATATTAATATCTTCTTCTTCTGCTTCTTCTCTTATTTAAATTGATTATTCTTATTAGGAATATAATAATAACTATTACGATTATTACAAATAATAAAGAAGCTAAGTAAATTGGTAAATTAGCTTTTAAGATATCTCCAGTAGATAAATCTATTTTACCTTTTACTGTTGTATTGTAGTTTCCAATACTTAATGTTAAATCTGTTTCTTTATTTCCTGCAGCTTTCCAAGCATTATTAGTTTCACCAGTGTAAGTTATTGAAGCATGTTCTTTGTTAAAGTCATTTTCATAGTAATTTACATCTTGATCAACTATTAAGTCAGCAGTTATTGTTTCAGTTGGTCCAAAGAATCTGAATAATTTGTAGCTTAAATCTACAGTTCCTACAGTTGTACCAGCTTTATCAAAAGTAACAGGTTCAGCAGCATATCCGTAGTCTGCAACAGCTTTAGTATCGTTAAATACGTTTGTACCATCAGCACCGTATTCAGAACCTAAAACAACAGTAACTAGGTTTCTACCATCTTTATTAAAGAAACCAACGAAACAGTGTCCAGCTAAAGTTTCAGTTCCAGTTTTTCCACCTACGTTATTGTTTTGACCTAAAATCTTATTTCTAGTATCAATAAAGATTTTAGAACCATTTAAAGTAAGGGTAGTTGAATCTAGAGCCATTACGTCTCTAATCCATTCGTTCTTATAAGCTTCAGTAGCTATTAAAGCTAAATCATAAGCAGTAGTGTAGTTATAAGTAGTGCTGTCTACTTCTAATCCGTTTGGATTGATGAAGTGAGAATTTTTAGCACCAAGTTCAGCAGCTTTTTCATTCATCTTGCTAGCAAAAGCATCAACGCTGCCTGCTACATAATCAGCCATCATAATTGAAGCATCATTAGCAGAGTAAATCATAACAGCTTTCATAACATCATCAGCTGTCATAGTGTCACCAGCTTTAACTGTTCCACCCATAAAGTTAGTGTTTAATGTTGTTTCAGTTAAGCTTGCTGATTCATCTGTATAAGGAATTAAATCACTTTTACTAGTGTTTTCAGCAAAAATTAAAGATGTAAGAAGTTTAGTAGTACTTGCTGGAGAACGCTTATCCTCAGCATTTTTTGAATAAATAACTTCACCAGTATCCATATCCATTACTATTGAAGACATACCAATTATGCTTGGTTCGTTAGCAGCTGCTTGAGCAGCCATTGGTAATAGTAATGCTACGAAAAGTGATAGAGCAATTGTTTTAATGAAATTTTTTGTCATAATATCTCTCCGTCTCATTATAATATATTTTATTTTAAATAGTGCAGCACTATTATTTACTATTAAGTCTATTAATCATATATTCTTTAGCTTTAATTTCAAACGTATCATCAAGCTCAGCTAATTCAACATTTTCATATTTGTGGTCTAAAGCAGTTTTGATTAATCTATCAGCTAGTTCAGGGTTCTTTGCAAGCAGTGAACCGTGGAAGTATGTGCAGTATGCATTTTTGTATACGCAGCCTTCATAGCCATCTGAACCATTATTTCCATATCCGTGGACACATTTACCTAGAGGTTTAAGTCCATTAATGTATGTTCTTCCTGAATGATTTTCAAAACCTACATAATATTCATTATTTTCTTCATTGAAAATTACAGTGTTGCCAATAAAACGAGTATCTCCACCTTCAGTGTAGATATCAAGAAGTCCTAGGCCAGGTATCTTTTCACCATTAGGTGCTGAATAGTATTTTCCAAGCAGCTGATATCCACCACAGATAGCTAAAAATACTTTGTTGTTTTCAATATACTTGCCGATAGCTTCTTTTTTGTTTTCATTTAAGTCAGTGGAAACAATAGTTTGTTCAAAATCTTGTCCTCCACCAAATAATACTATATCATAATCATCTCCATTAAAATCATCATTTAATGAAACGTTAATTACATTTACTTTAATATCTCTAAGCTCTGCACGATGCTTTAAGATTAATATATTACCTACATCTCCATATACATTTAATAGGTCAGGATATAGGTGGCAGATATTTAATTCCATAGCTAGTCCTCCTGTTACCATAAATTCTTTATATAGCCTTTAGAATGAAGATATTTTCTATAATTTATCATTGCTGTATAAGTGGCTAAAATATATAGCTTTTGATTTTTCCCCTGTTTGATGTTTTCAGTTAAATCATCATAATTTTCACTAACTTTAAAGCTAGCAGGGTCAAGTCCAGCAGTTTTTAATCTTACGGCCATATCATAAACTCTAAGTCCTGATACAAAAGTTTCATCTAATTCTGTATCTTTAAGTTTTTCAAAATCAACGTCCCAGATCCATGAAACGTCCTGTCCATCTGCATAATTATCATTTAGTAAGAATGCACAAGAAAATTCACCTTTTGTTAAAGCAATAGTATCTAATGCCTGGTTATATCCAGCTGGATTCTTAACTAAGAATATTTTAACATCCTTACCTTCAATATCAATTGTTTCCTGACGTCCAAAGCTTGAAGATTGGTTTTCTAAAGAATTTTTAATTGAAGCATCATCGATATTTAATTCTTTAGCTATGGCATATGCACATAAACCATTATAAATGTTATAAGTTCCTGATTGAGAAATACATACTTCTAAATCATTTAATTTAACTGTAGAGTTATCAGAAGTAAGCTCAAGAATTTCAGTTACAGCATACTTAAGATCTGCTCTTTTATAGCCACAGTTAGGGCAGTAGAAGTCTCCTAAATGATTGTAAGTTACAAAGTTGTATTCATAAGGAGCTTTACATAATTTGCAGAATTTTGCATCTGCATTAATTTCAATTGTATTATTGTCATTTACACTTACCCCAAATCCATAAAAATCTATTGGGTTTTTAAGATCAAGTTTTCCTAGTAATGATTCATCGCCATTTAAAACTAATTTAGAAGTAGGTACATTATGTATTCCTTCTAAAATCTTATTTAATGTAGTATAAACTTCTCCGTATCTATCTAGCTGATCTCTAAATAGGTTAGTAATTGTAATTACTTCAGGAGTTATATACTCTGTAATATATTTTAGGTTAGCTTCATCGACTTCAATTACTGCGTATTTATCATTATCTTTATTACCAAATTTATAATTATCTATAAATGTAGTAACTATTCCAGGGAAAAGGTTAGCCCCTGTATTATTAGTTATTACATTATGTCCCGATTCCTTTAGGATATTATAAATCATGCTTGTGGTAGTTGTTTTTCCGTTTGTACCTGTAACTAAAACAACTTTATAACCTTGGGAAACTTTAGATAAGATATTTTTGTCTAGTTTTAAAGCAACCCTTCCAGGAAAAGTAGTTCCACCTTTTACGATGGTTCTTGTTAAAAATAGTGTAAATTTTGCTGATAGTATACTTAATATAGATTTAATACTAATTTTCCTCACCGCCTATAATTTTAAATTTTATGTTTACTAAATTATTTCAATTATTTAGTTCAAATTTATCAGCCTGAAAGTACAATCAGGCTCTAAATATATGTATAAGTTTCTTTAATAGTATATCATAATCTATGATTTATACAATTTATCTTTATTAAATTATAGCTAAAAATTTTTGACATGTAAAATTTTGTTATGGGATAGGTTTTAACATGAGTTTAGCTAAGTATTACTACTTAAAAAAATGATAGAATGATAGGGGAAAGCAGCAGTGTGTAAATGCTTAATTGACAATTACAGAAAATCGAGGCATAATAATGTGGTACTAGAAACTAAAAAGTAGTTTTCTAAGAAGAGGTTACATAAAAAATTAATTACATATAACAGCTTAAGGGAGAGGGAGCAATGGAGAAATTTTCTTTTATTGATAAAGAAGGCGTTAAAATATCATATTATAAATGGGAGCCTGCAACAAAGGAACCAGTAGGAGTAGTTCAAATAGTTCATGGAATGACTGAATATGCAGCAAGATATGATTACTTTGCTAAAAGGCTTTGTGAAAATGGCTACATAGTGTATGCCCATGATCATAGAGGACACGGAGATTCTTTAATAGAAGGAATAAAAGGCTATATTGGAGAAAAAAATGGCTTTGAAATGTTAGTTGATGATGTTAAAGAGCTTACAGATATAATAAAGAAGGAAAATCCATCATTACCATTAGTAGTATTTGGACATAGCATGGGTTCATTTGTAACTCAAAGATATATGCAGGAATATGGCAGAGAAGCTGCTGGAATAATATTATCAGGAACTAATGGAAAGCCGCAAGCCTATACTAAGGCAGGTATCTTAGTATCTAGAATAGAAATGATTATAAAAGGAAATAAAGCTATCTGTCCATTAATGGACAAGCTATCATTTGGCAGCTTTAATGCAAACTTCAAACCAACTAGAACTGAATTTGACTGGCTTTGTTCTGATGAAAATGAAGTGGATAAGTATATTGCAGATGAAAAATGTGGATTTGTATGTACAACTTCTTTCTATAATGAATTAGTAAAAGCAACTTGGAGAATTCATAAAAAGGAAAATATGAATAAAATTCCTAAAGATATGCCGATTTATATTATGGCAGGAGATAAGGATCCAGTAGGTAACTCTGGAAAAGGAATAATAGATTTATATAACAGATATAAAGCGCTACAGATTAAAAATGTTCAATATAAGCTATATAAGAACGGTAGACATGAAATGCTTAACGAAAAGAATAAAGATGAAGTTATTGATGATATAGTAGCATGGACTAATGAATTAGTGGAAGAAAAGGTTCAGGCTTAAAATTTAAGTATTATTCTTAAA
>CAKVNP010000156.1 GCA_934777095.1 uncultured Clostridium sp.
ATTAGTCTCTTTATAAGTCTGCCATCCATGAAAATCACTGCCGCCAGTTACGCAAAGTTTGTATTTTTTAGCAAAATTAAAAAATTCATTACTACTATTTTGAGAATGGCTTGGATGATATACTTCAAGACCCTTTAAGCCAAAGCATTTCAAATCCTTTAAGATATTGCCAACTTCTCTCTGCTTGTATATCTGACCTGGATGTGCAAGCACTGCTATACCTCCTGCAGTATTAATAATATTTATAGCTTCTTTATAATTTAACTTAAATCCCTTCTCAAAGCCAGGTTTACCCTTAACCAAAAAGCTTTGAAAGGCCTGTTTATAATTTGTAAAATATCCTTCTTCCACCATAGCATAAGCAATATGGCTTCTGCCAATGGTTGATTGATTATTAGCAATTATTTTGTCTGCATCTAAAATGATATCATAATTTTTTAAGTTAGAAATAATCTTCTCAACTCTTTTTATCCTTTGTTCATTTAATAATTCAACGCTCTCTTTAAGCATATTATTATTTACATCTATAAAGTACCCCAAAATGTGTAATTCTATATCTTTATATTCAGCGCTAAGTTCTATACCTGGAATTATCTCTATATCATTATATTGCTTCCTTGTTATATATTGACTACCAATGCAATCATGATCAGTAATTGATATACATTTAACTCCATTTGCCTTAGCTATTTCAATTATTTCTTCTGGAGAATACACTCCATCAGAATAGCAAGAATGAATATGTAAATCTGCATATTTCATATAACACACCTTATCCTTTAAGTGTTCTTCAAAATTAACCTTTATATTTTGAAGCATACCACACTTTAAACTTCTTACTCTTTAATTCTTATCCAAGCTTTTCTTTAATAAAAATATATCATTATAAGATTTAATTGTAAATTAAATCTTATTTATTATTATTAATTTACATTTTTCTCAAAATTCATCCCACTACTTATTATATCTATTTCTATATAATAGAAAAAGTGCCTTGCGGCACTTTTTTTAATTTTCTATTGATCAGCTAATACTTCACTGTAGTAAGTTGAAACTTTTTCAAATTCATCTTCTTCAGGAACTATTAATTCTCCATTTTCAGTTGATTTGAATAAATAAACTGAATTATCTTCTGGATTTTGAGCTAAAACATATTCATTTTCTTCATATTCAAAAGCATCAACGATTGGACATGATATTATGTTTCCGTTATCATCTTCTAAATCAATTACGAAATGTTCATGTTCGTGTTCACCACATCCACATCCGCATTCATTTTCATGATCGTGTCCACAACCGCAGTCATTTCCACATCCACATTTATCTAATTCTTTTTCGCTCATTGTAATTCCTCCTAAACTTTAATTAGTCTTTATCATTGTACCCCCAATTACAAAAAAATAAAAGCCAAATTATTCTTTTTTTAAAATTATTTATTTTTTATTTTTTTAATTATGAATTACGAATGATGAATTATGAATTAATGTTAAAATCCCTTAGGGGATTTCTTTAAATATTTTTTCAAAAACTCCAGAGGAGTTTTCTCCTCAATTCATCATTCATAATCCATCATTCATAATATAAAAAAGAGGCGTTCCCGCCTCTTTTTTCAATATTATTGTTGATTAGCTAATTTCTTATATCCTTCTAATCTTTCCATTGCATCCTTATGAGTCTTTTCAAACAACTGATCTGCTGTTTCTGGGAATGATTTAGCAAGTGATGCATATCTTACTTCACCCATTAAGAATTCTTTAAAGTCTCCCTTAGGTTCTTTTGAATCTAAAGAGAATGGATTCTTTCCTTCAGCCTTTAATGCTGGGTTATATCTATATAAAGCCCAGTATCCACAATCAACTGCTTTTTTAGCTTCAGCTTGTGAATTAGTCATTCCTGCTTTAATACCATGGTTAATACATGGAGCATAAGCTATTATTAATGATGGTCCATCATAAGCTTCAGCTTCAGCTATAGCTTTAAGAGTTTGGTTCTTATCTGCACCCATACATACTTGAGCAACATATACATAACCATAGCTCATAGCCATCATTCCTAAATCTTTCTTCTTTGTTCTCTTACCTGATGCAGCAAATTTAGCTATTGCAGCAGCTGGTGTAGCTTTAGAAGATTGTCCACCTGTATTTGAGTAAACTTCTGTATCGAATACAAATACATTAACATTTTCACCTGATGCTAATACATGGTCAACTCCGCCGTATCCAATATCATAAGCCCATCCGTCTCCTCCGAAGATCCATTGAGATCTCTTAACGAAGAATTCTTTATCTTTTAAGATTTCCTTAGCAATTTCAGAATCACATTGGCTAAGAGCAGCTATCATATCGTTAGCTCTTTCTCTTGTACCTTCTGCTTTATCTGCTCCATCAAGCCATGCTTTTAATACTTCTTTAACATCTTCAGTTAAATCAGAATCTAGAGCTTTCTTAACATTTTCTGCTACTCTATTTCTAATAGCTTGTACACCTAAGAACATACCTAAACCATATTCAGCATTATCTTCAAATAAAGAGTTAGCCCAAGCTGGTCCAAATCCTTCTTGATTCTTAGTATATGGTGTAGCTGGTGCAGATCCTCCCCAAATTGAAGAACATCCTGTAGCATTAGCTACCATCATTCTATCACCAAATAATTGAGTTATAAGCTTAGCATATGGAGTTTCTCCACATCCTGCACAAGAACCTGAGAACTCAAGTAATGGTTGCTCAAATTGGCTTCCCTTAACTGTTGTTTTGCTCATTGGGTTCTTTTTATTTTTAACGCTTCCTACTGAATAATCCCAAGCTTCAATTTGTTCATGTTGAGAATCTTGAGGTTTCATTGTAATTGCTTTACCTGGAGCTGGACATACTTCAGCGCAGTTTCCACAACCTGTACAATCAAGTGGTGAAACTCCTATGCTATATCCATAAGCTTCTTCAGATTTTAATGCTTTAGCATTTACAATTTTCATTACAGCTGGTGCATTCTTTCTTTCTTCATCATTTAATAAGAATGGTCTAATAGCTGCATGTGGACAAACAAATGAACACTGGTTACATTGAATACACTTATCAGCATCCCATTCTGGAACATTGATAGCTATTCCTCTCTTTTCATATGCAGCAGTTCCTGCCATGAAAGTACCATCTTCCATACCTGCTTTTACAAATGCTGATACTGGAAGTGAATCACCTTTTTGTCTATTCATTGGTTCAACGATATTCTTAATGAATTCAGGTAAATCTTTAGTTGCAGCAACTTCTTCATTTACAGCTTGTGACCATGAAGCTGGTACATCTATCTTAACGATAGCATCTACACCTGCATCAATAGCTGCATAGTTCATGTTAACAACTTTTTCACCTTTTTTACCATATGAAGTTACTACTGCTTGTTTTAAATACTTAACAGCATCTTCAACAGGAATAATGTTAGCTATTTTAAAGAATGCAGCTTGCATAATCATATTGATTCTTCCACCAAGACCAATCTCTTGAGCTATCTTTACAGCATTTAAAGTGTAGAAATGAATATTCTTTTCTGCTATTACTCTCTTCATTTCAGCAGGTAATTTTTCTTCTATTTCTTCTGGAGTCCAAATAGTATTTAATAAGAAGCTTCCACCATCTTTGATTCCTTCAAGAACATCATATTTATAAACATATGATTGATTATGGCAAGCAATAAAATCAGCTTTATTTATTAAATAAGGTGATTTTATTGGTTTTTTACCAAATCTTAAGTGAGAAACAGTAATTCCTCCTGATTTCTTAGAGTCATATGAGAAATATCCTTGAGCATACATGTCTGTATGATCCCCGATAATCTTGATTGCACTCTTATTAGCTCCAACAGTACCATCTGATCCTAATCCCCAGAACTTACAAGCCTTTGTTCCTTCTGGTGTAGCATCTATATCAATTGTTGTACTTAATGAAGTATTTGTAACATCATCTACTATACCAATAGTAAATCCGTTCTTTGGTTCTTCTTGAGCTAAGTTTTCATATACAGCAGCTATGTGTGAAGGATTAGGGTCTTTAGATCCAAGACCAAATCTTCCGCCTACTATAATAGGAGCATTTTCTTTACCATAGAATGCTCTAACTACGTCTAAGTATAATGGTTCTCCAATAGATCCAGGTTCCTTAGTTTTATCTAAAACAGCAATTTTCTTTACTGTTTCTGGAATTACAGCTAATAATCTTTCAATAGAGAATGGTCTATATAATCTTACTTTTACTAAACCAACTTTTTCTCCATTTGCATTTAAATAATCAACAGTTTCTTCAGCAACATCAATTACTGACCCCATTGCAACAATTACTCTATCAGCATCTGCTGCTCCATAGTAATCGAAACAATGATAATCTCTACCTGTTAATTTTGTTATTTCAGCCATATATTCTTCAACTACAGCTGGAATATCATCATAGAATCTATTAACTGATTCTCTTGTTTGGAAATATATATCAGGATTTTGTGCAGTACCTCTTGTTACTGGATGATCTGGGTTAAGTGCATTCTTTCTAAATGCCTTTACTGCATCTTGATCAACTAATCCTTCTAATTCTTCTTGATCTAAAACTTCAATTTTTTGAATTTCATGTGATGTTCTAAATCCATCAAAGAAGTTTACAAATGGCATTCTTGTCTTAATAGCAGTTAAATGTGCTACTGCAGATAAATCCATTACTTCTTGAACTGAACCTTCAGCTAGCATAGCAAAACCTGTTTGTCTACAAGCCATTACATCTTGATGATCTCCAAAAATATTTAATGAAGAAGTTGCTAATGCTCTAGCAGATACGTGGAATACACCAGGTAATCTTTCTCCTGATATCTTGTACATATTTGGAATCATTAATAATAACCCTTGTGATGCAGTGTAAGTTGTTGTATATGCACCAGCTTGTAATGACCCATGAACAGCACCAGCAGCACCTGCTTCTGATTGCATTTCCATAACTTTTACTGGTTGTCCAAAAATATTTTTTCTTCCTTGTGCAACCCATTCATCAACATGTTCTGCCATTGGTGAAGATGGTGTAATTGGATAGATAGCAGCTACTTCTGTGAACATATATGAAATATGTGCAGCAGCAGTATTACCATCCATAGTTTTCATCTTTCTCATCGCATTTCTCTCCCTTTTATACATTTTTTGCGAACTTTCTAAAAAGACAAAAAGATACCGTAAATTATAAAATTTAAGATATCTTTCGTCATTCGTTCGCTATAATAATCCCATTAAACCTATTATTAACAAGACTTATTAACTATATTTACCAAAGTACTACCAAGATTTTCAGCAATCTTAATTTCTTCCTTGGATAGTGATTCTTTGACAGCTAATTTGCCAATCACTTCAAATCCACAATCTTCCATCTGAGCAGACCATTTATGAATAAATTTGTCATCTCTCCAGCCACTTGAGCCAAATAAAACTAATGGTTTTTTGTCAAAATTCAATCCTTTTAAACTATTTACAAAAGGCTTCATATCAATTTGTTCAATGTCATCGTCCACCATTGCAGGACTACCTAACGCTATTGCATCAGCTTCTGCAAGTTCCTCTATCGACACATCAACTACATGTTTTACATTAACATCTGCCTTATTAACTCTAGCACCATCTGCTATAGCATTTGCCATCATTTCAACATTACCACCATTACTCCAATATACTATTGAAATCTTGTTCATATCGTAGCACCTCATAATATTTTGTATTTAATTCTAGTCCATTTTTACCATCTATTTAATTATATAACAGTG
>CAKVNP010000157.1 GCA_934777095.1 uncultured Clostridium sp.
GTATAGAAGAAGGAGAATGTAAATTATATTACACAAGTGATATAGTAGAAAAAATACAGAATTCCTTAGTTTTTGATGAAGATAAGGAAGAAGTAATATCTAAGCTGATTGCACCAGTGATAGAATTTAATGTAAATGATTATGCAGTAGATGATATTTTTCAAGATGTAGAGTCAATAGATATTATGGAACAATATGGAGATCCGATAACAGGACAGTAAAAATAATAATTATGAATTATGGATTATGAATGATGAATTGATGTAAAAATTCCACTTAGGTGGAATTTTTTTATTTTTAAAGAAACTTAGGAGAGTATTAGATCCGCTATTCACTCTTAGTTAAAAAGGTTTTGTCTATATTGAAAATTTATTGTTAAAATGTTAAAGTATAATGTAGACATAAAAAATGGGGTCAGACTGCTTAAAAGTTATATTACTTATAGATAAGAGAGCTGACATTAGGCAGGAGGATGGATTAGTGTACGAATATATTAAAGGGAAATACATGGGAATAAATAAAGACTATGTAATAATAGAGAATAATAATATTGGCTATAAAATATTTACTTCTGGCGCTACTATGGCTGAAATGCCTGCAATAAATGAAGAAGTAATGTTGTATTTAGAACAAATTGTAAGAGAAGATTTTATAGGTCTTTATGGCTTTAAAGATAGAGAAGAATTAGATATGTTTAAATTACTGCTTTCTATCAGCGGTGTAGGAGCAAAAGCTGCGTTATCATTATTATCAATAAGCAGGATAAATAACTTAAAATATGCAATAATGATGGAAGATGATAAGCATCTATGCAGGGCACCAGGAATAGGGAAGAAAACTGCAGGAAGAATTATTTTAGAGCTTAAAGATAAAATTAAGAAAGATGATATTATGACAGGTGTTGATATTCAAGAAGGATTTGAAGATATAGCTCCTTCAATAAATGTTAATACTGTAAATGAAGCATTAGGTGCATTACTTGCTTTAGGATATTCTGAAAAAGAAGCAGAAACAGCACTTAAGCAAGTTGATAAAACTGCAGCTGTGGAGGATATCATCAAGGATTGTTTAAAAGTATTAATGGGATAGAGGTGAAATAGTGGAGAGAATTATTACACCAGGCGAATTGATGGAGGACGGAAGTGAACTTAGCTTAAGGCCGCAGAAAATAAATGAGTATATCGGCCAGGATAAAGTTAAGGAACGACTTAATGTATTTATTAAGGCAGCTCAATCAAGAGATGAAGTTTTAGACCATGTCTTATTATATGGACCACCAGGTCTTGGTAAAACAACTTTAGCTAATATCATAGCAAAAGAGATGAAAGGTGATTTAAAGATTACTTCAGGACCAGCTATTGAAAGAGCAGGAGATTTAGCCGCAATACTTACTACATTAAAGGATAATGATGTTTTATTCATCGATGAGATACATAGGTTAAATAGAAATGTTGAAGAAATACTATATCCTGCAATGGAAGATTATGCTCTTGATATTGTAATAGGTAAAGGAGCAGCAGCGAAATCTATAAGATTAGACCTACCACACTTTACGCTGATTGGAGCAACTACTAGAGTGGGAATGCTTACAGCACCACTAAGGGATAGATTTGGTGTAATGTGTAACATGGTTTATTATACAGATGAACAATTAAAAGAAATTATTGTAAGATCTGCATATGTATTAGGCTGTGATATTACGGAAGAAGGTGCTATGGAGATAGCAAGAAGATCAAGAGGAACTCCTAGAATAGCTAATAGATTATTAAAAAGGGTAAGGGATTATGCACAGGTATATTCTGATTCTCTGATAAGCTATAAGGAAGCAAGAGCTGCTCTTGAACTTTTAGAAGTTGACAGTAAAGGCTTTGATTTAGTAGATAATAAAATATTAGAGGCTATCATAGATAATTTTAAAGGCGGACCAGTTGGAATTGAAACATTATCTTATTATATAGGAGAAGAGCTTGGAACTATTGAAGATGTTTATGAACCATATTTACTTCAAAAGGGGTTTATTGTAAGAACTCCAAGGGGAAGAATGGCTACAGATAAAGCATATGAACATCTTGGAAGGCAAAGAACTAAAAAGATAACAAAAAACCAAGCAAGTTTTTTTGACGAATAAGGAGTACAAAAATGAAAACAAGTGATTTTAATTTTGATTTACCAGAAGAGCTGATTGCTCAGCATCCATTAGAAAAAAGAGATACTTCAAGGTTAATGGTTTTAGATAAAGCTACTGGTGAAATTGAACATAGACATTTTTATGATGTTTTAGATTATTTAAATGCAGGTGATACTTTAGTGTTAAATAATACAAGGGTATTACCAGCAAGATTAATTGGTGAAAAAGAAGGAACTGGCGGAAAAATTGAATTCTTACTTTTAAGAAGAATTGAAGGAGATAAGTGGGAGTGCTTAGCTAAGCCAGGTAAAAGAGCTAAAATAGGAACAGTATTTACATTTGGTGAAGGAAAATTAAAATGTAAAGTTGTGGATATAATTGAAGAGGGTAATAGAATTATCGAGTTTATGTATGATGGTATATTTGAACAAGTTTTAGATGAACTTGGTGAAATGCCACTTCCTCCATATATCACTGAAAGATTAGAGGACAAGGAAAGATACCAGACGGTATATTCTAAAGAAAAAGGTTCTGCAGCAGCGCCAACAGCTGGCTTACATTTTACAGAAGAACTTTTAACGAAAGTTAGAGAAAAAGGTGTAAATATTGCATATGTAACTCTGCATGTTGGACTAGGAACATTTAGACCGGTTAAGGTTGATGATGTAAATGAACATGTAATGCATTCAGAATATTATCATTTAGATGCTGAAAATGCAAAAATTATCAATGATACCAAGAAAAATGGCGGCAGAATTATCTCGGTAGGAACTACATCTACTAGAACTTTAGAAACTATTGGCGATGAAAATGGAATGGTTTCAGAGCAAAGCGGCTGGACTAATATCTTTATTTATCCAGGATATAAATTTAAAATAGTAGATAATTTAATTACTAATTTCCATCTGCCAGAATCAACATTAATTATGCTTGTATCTGCTTTAGCAGGGAAAGAGCATGTAATGAATGCTTATAATGAAGCAGTTAAAGAAAGATACAGATTCTTCTCATTTGGAGATTCAATGATAATAAAGTAACATAAGTAGAAGGACGTGAAGTTTTTGAGTAAAAAGAGATATACTTTACTAAAAAAAGAAGGTAAAGCTAGAAGAGGAAGATTTGAAACACCTCATGGAACAATTGAAACACCAGTATTTATGAATGTTGGTACATTAGCAGCTATTAAAGGTGCAGTATCATCAATGGATTTAAAGGAAATAGGATGCCAAGTTGAGCTTTCAAATACTTATCATTTACATTTAAGACCAACTGATAAAGTAGTAGCTGAAATGGGTGGTTTACATCAATTTATGAATTGGGATAGACCAATACTTACAGATTCAGGCGGATTCCAAGTATTTTCACTTTCAGGAATGAGAAAGATTAAGGAAGAGGGAGTTTACTTCAGCTCACATATAGATGGAAAGAAAATATTTATGGGACCAGAAGAGTCAATGCAGATTCAAAGTAATTTAGCTTCTACTATAGCTATGGCGTTTGATGAATGTATACCAAATCCATCAACTAGAGAATATGTAGAACAGTCAGTTGCAAGAACTAACAGATGGCTTGATAGATGTATAGCTGAAATGAATAGATTAAATTCACTGCCAGATACAATAAACAAAGAACAAATGTTATTTGGTATCAATCAAGGTGGATGTTATGAGGATATCAGAATAGAGCATGCTAAGCATTTAGCTACTTTAGATATGGATGGGTATGCAATAGGTGGATTAGCCGTTGGTGAAACTCATGAAGAAATGTACAGAGTTATTGATGCTGTAGTTCCTCATTTACCAGAAGATAAACCAATATACCTAATGGGTGTAGGAACTCCAGAAAATATCTTAGAAGCTGTTGAAAGAGGAGTTGACTTCTTTGACTGCGTATTACCAGCAAGAAATGGTAGACATGGTCACTTATTCACAGCTAATGGTAAGATAAATATAATGAATAAGAAGTTTGAATTAGATGAAAGACCAATAGATGAAGGATGTCAATGTCCTGCTTGTAAGCATTATACAAGATCTTATATCAGACATTTATTTAAAGCTAAAGAAATGCTAGCAATGAGACTTGCAGTATTACATAACCTTTACTTCTATAACACTATGATGGAAGAAATAAGAGAAGCTCTAGATAATGGAACTTTTGCTGAATATAAGGCTGCTAAGCTTGAAGCTTGGGGAGCTAATAAGAAATAATAAAAATATTAAGGCTGTATCGTTTTATTTTTCGATACAGCCTTATTTTTATGGTGAGTGGTGCGATAATTACCGTTACTGTAATTATGCAGTAAGAGGAGAGAATAGTGCCCACGGCAAGATGTAGTCTTAATTTTTATTAGGAGAAAATTTGAAAAAATGTTTAATTTGTAAATAATTGAAAAAAGTGTATAATATAAGGGCGAGTAAAAAAATAAAAAAATTTGTAAATAGTAATATGGGGTAGAGAATGAGAAAGGAAAAGAATAAAAAAAATAAAAATAAATCTATCGAAATTATCAGAGCTGTTTTTTGTGTATTAATGGTTTGCTTGATTTTATGTGGCGCAGGGTATTTGTATGTAAATGGCAAGATATATAGGGAAACTAAACCTGCAGCATCTGCAAATTTGGAGGCTCCTGAAAAATCTATGGAAGAAAGTATTGATTATAAAGAGGTTAAAGGAATTACTAATGTATTATTGATTGGTGCTGATGGAATAGATTTTGATTCAGCAGATCAAAGATCTGATTCAATGATTATTGCAACATTAGATAGTAATAACGATAAAATAAAATTAACATCTTTATATAGGGATGCATTAGTTTATATTCCAGGACATGGAGAAGATAAGATGAATGCGTCATTTAGTTTAGGTGGACCGGAACTTGTAATGGAAACAATAAAATATAACTATGATTTAAATATTGAAAAATATGTAATGATAAATTTTGCAGGTTTTGAAAATGTAATTGATCAAATCGGTGGCGTAGAGATAGATGTTCAAGAATATCAAATACATGAATTAAATAAATATATTGGGGTAGATACTGGTGGGGATAGCCCATTAGTTGAAGGTCCGGGATTACAAAATTTAAATGGAAAACAAGCTTTATCTTATGCGAGAATAAGAAAAGGTGTTGGTGATGATTTTGAAAGAACTGAAAGGCAGAGGGAAGTGCTTTTTAAATTAGCAGAAAAGCTTCAGGATACTAATCCAATAAAATATTTTGGTATTGCCAACGGAATGTTAGATTATCTAAGAACTAACATGCAGTTGTCGGAATGTTTAAATATGGCATATACTATTTTTAAATTCCCTAGTTTAGATATGGAAGAATTAAGTATACCAGCACCAGAACTTTGTGAAGATGAAGAGGTAGATGGAAATATGGTTTTAAAAATGGATAGATATGAAAATGCAGTAATCCTTAATGATTTTATTTTCAATGATACTCTTCCTGAATTTATCTTAAATAGAAGTAATGAAAAAGATCCAAGCATTTATTATGAATATGAAGGATTTGGTGAATAAAAGTTAAATGTAATAAAAAATTCCGCTTAAAGCGGAATTTTTTTGTTTAGATTACTTATCTTAGAATTGAGCAATCGATTATATAAGATAAATATTATTATATAAACGGTATTTGT
>CAKVNP010000158.1 GCA_934777095.1 uncultured Clostridium sp.
TTTTAGATAATTATCTTCTTCAGCCATTTTTTTTAATCTTTCAAGGTCTACTTTATCATTTACTTTCAGGGATTCCTTATAAATTATTTCTGCATGAAGAGAAAAAGCAAATTCCCCATCAATATATACATTTACACGTTCCTTATTTCTTTTTCCAATTTCTAATTTTGTAATAACATTCATAATTATTGCCACCTTTTAAGATTTTAATATATGAATTGTAGGATTATTTAAAACTTCATTAGCAGCCTTATATATTTCATCATTTGAAATAGTATTTAAATTCTCCATATCTTCTAAAAATTCAAAAATATTTTCGTCTTCTATATGCTGATTTAAGATGTAACTGCATAATTCTGTTGAATCTTCCAGTGTTGAGATAACAGCAGTCTTATGAACTTTTTTCATTATCTTTAAATCTCTTTCACCTATTTCAATATCCCTATCCTTAATAGATTGTAAAATATCATCTATAACCGATACTGTTTCTTCAACATCTTCCTCATTTACTGCAGTATAAATATAAAGACTTTTCACATGCTTTGTCACATCTAAATGTGAATATATATCATAAGCAAGCCCTCTATTTTCTCTTACTTCCCTAAATAATACTGAATTAGCACTTTCACCTAAGCGATGGTTCAATATCCTAAGCGGCAGCTCTAAGGACTTATCTAAATCATAAAAAGTAAATAAATACACTATTGTGCTTAGCTCAATATTTTCTTTATGGGTAATCTTTTTTACGCCTTTATTCCTTTCATCTATAGCCACCAAGTGATGATGTGTTCCCTGCTGCCATCCACCAAATTCTCCTTGGATCATTTTTAAAGCATCTTCATGTTCTAAAGAAGAAACTACTGTTATTAAAGTGTTATTTGGAATATAGTGCTTAGTGTAATAATCATTTAAGTCTTTTTTAGTAAAATTTTTAACATTTTCTTCGATACCAGCCACATCATATCTTAAGGCACTCTTATTAAATGCAATTTCATTTACCCTCTTAAAAGAAAGATCTTCAACACTATCCTTGCTAGCTCTCATTTCAGCTAAAATGACACCTCTTTCTTTTTCAATTTCCTCTTCTGCAAAAATAGGTGATGTTACCATATCTCCTAAAAGCTCAATTGCCTTAGAAAGTTCTTCTTCTAAACAGCTTATTGAAAATACTGTTGCTGAATAATCTGTATATGCATTATATTCTCCTCCTAATGACTCTAAATCATCATTCAGCATCTCAAAATTTCTTTTTTTTGTACCCTTAAAAAGCATATGTTCAATAAAATGAGAAATTCCCTTTTCCTCTATCTTTTCATTAAGGGCACCAACCTTAACCCCTACATTAATTGAAGAAATCTGTGTATCTTTTTTTATTGTAATTACTTCTAAACCATTTTGCAGCTTATGTTTTTTTACATCAAAATTAAGTTTTATCATTATATTTTTATCCTTCCCATCTCCTGCATTCTCTAATCTTTAGATTAAATCAATATCTATATATCTTTATTTTTATCTAATCATATTAATAAGCCTAATATAATATTATAACAGCTGAAACAAATTACTTCCTCAAAAATATTCATATCTTAGCTTTTTTCTTTAATAATAATATGTTTAATAATTAATTACAACAAATTAAGGAATAGTTTTTATTTTATTTACTTTAATATATAATAAGAGATAAATAGTAATTTTACTAATTTTCACTATAGAAGTTTCTCTTAGAATAGGACTTTTATATAAGTTTATTTACAAATTGAAGGGAGTATATATGAAGAAAAATATTTTAATTATAGAAGACGAAATGAGAATAAGATTTTTACTGCGCGATTATTTAATTAGTGAAAATTTTACTGTTATTGAAGCAGCCGATGGAGATGAAGGACTACTAGCATTCGAAAAAAATAAAGTTAACTTAATACTTTTAGATATAATGATGCCAAAAGTAGATGGAATTACAGTACTGGAAACTATCAGAAAAACCTCTGATGTACCAGTTATTCTGCTTACTGCCAAAAGCCAGGAAGAAGATAAATTATTTGGTTACGAAGTCGGTGCCGATGACTATATAACAAAACCCTTTTCGCCTAAAATATTAGTGGCAAAGGTTAAGGCTTTACTAAAAAGAACTGCTGATACTGAAATGGATGATTCTGCTATAAAGAATTATAACGGGTTGACTATTAATATTCTAGCCCATGAAATAAAGGTAAATAATAAACCTCTAAATTTATCTCCTAAAGAATTTGAATTACTGGTTTATCTAGCAAATAATTCTGGTATTTCACTTTCTAGAGATACTATTTTAGATAATGTCTGGGGAATTGATTATTATGGTGATTTAAGAACTGTTGATACTAATATAAAAAGATTAAGGGAGAAGCTCGGGGATAAATCAAATTATATTGTAACTGTCAGAGGAAGCGGCTACAAATTCGAGGTTGCCAATGATTAATAATAGAAAAAGAAGTATCAGCACTAAAATTTTTAGTATCACTTTAACATTTATACTAATTGTCTTTCTAATCACCTTTTTTTTCTTAATGATATTTTTTGAAGACTTTTATATGTATGAAAAAACAAAGGATTTAACTACTAAAACAAAACGCTTTACTACTTTATATAATTACGCAAATTCTGATACATCTACGGATACCTTATCAACTGCACTTTCTTATTATGAAGAAACAAACTCTACTAGAATGGCAATTTTTAAGCTTGATGGTTCAGGTGAGGTAATTCTATCTAATAATTTTAATTTTACTACAGATAATTCACTGATGACTGCATTCTGCTATGAACTTTTAAATGATACAAAACTTATTAATAGCGTTGTAGCAAATAATGAAATTCAATCTACAATCTTTACCAATAAGAGTTCTGATTCTAAAAAGATAGGTATTGTAGCTCCAATGTCAGTCTATAGAAAAAATGATGCTATCCTAATTACTGTATCATCAGTTCAGCCTATTAAGGAGGCAGCTGCAGTAATTAAAAGTTTTTGTTTTTACCTACTGCTAGGAATATTAGTAGTATCTGCTTTATTAACTAAATTTTATACCAAGCTTATTGTCAATCCGTTAATTAAGATAAATAATTCTGCTGTAAAAATGTCTAATTTAGACTTCAGTGTAAAATGTGAAGTTGTCAGTGATGATGAAATTGGAAGTTTAGCAAATTCCCTAAATTTCTTATCTCAAAATCTAAAATCTGCCTTAGATGACCTTACAGATAAAAATAATCAGCTTAAGGAAGATATTGAAAAAGAACGTCACTTAGAAACAATGCGTAAAGACTTTGTAGCCAGCGTAAGCCATGACTTAAAAACCCCTATTGGTATAATAAGCGGTTATGCTGAAGGATTAAGAGATGGAGTTGTACCAGACGATAATGTAGGCTACTACTTAGATTCAATTATAGATGAATCTAAAAAGATGAATTCACTAGTAAATAGCATGCTGCAGCTTTCAAATCTAGAATCAAATAGTACAATATTAAATTTAGAAACCTTTAATATTGTAAGATTAATTCACGCAATGGTTAAAAAGCTTTCATTAGACCTAAATGAAAAACACTTAAAAGTAAATTATGACGGTCCTGAATATGCCTATGTAACAGGAGATATCTTAAAAATAGAGCAAGTTATGCAGAACTTAATAACTAATGCTATTAAATATTCTCCTAATCAAAATACAATCTTTGTAAAGATTTTTGAAGAAAACAACTGTTATAATATTTCAGTAGAAAATACTGGTGCTCATATTCCTGAAAAAGAACTTTCAAATATATTTATTAAATTCTACCGTGTTGATAAATCTGGAAATAGATCTACTAACAGCTTTGGTCTTGGACTTGCCATAGTAAAGAAAATTCTAGAACTGCACCATAGCGAATTTGGAGTGAAAAATACCCAAAACGGAGTACTTTTCTACTTTACACTAAGAAAAGAAAACTTAGATGACCTAGAATAAAATTAATGATGAATTATGAATGCCGAATGATGGATTAAGGTGAGAACTCCGTAAGAAGTTCCTAAAAAAATATATATCAAAAAAATTCCTGAGGAATTTCAACCTTAATTCATCATTCATAATTCGTAATTCATCATTTTCTAATATGTTCTGTTTATTTTCTTAAAGATGATTTCTTTAGAGAGTTCCATTGTTTCTGGATTTATTTCTATTTTAAAAATATTAGGGCATTCCTCTTCTCTCCACTTTCTCATATACTTGGGAGTTACCTCAAAACTATAGAAATACCTTTCGTCATACCTGTCGGAAAATTCCAAGAAGCTCTCTTTACTGTGTCTATCCAGCTTTAGTCTTTCCTTTGGAAGATTATTTACGATAGGCACTAAAAACCTGATAGGAATTTCATATTTAAAATGTCCCTTAATTTCTTTACCTTCCATTAAAGCTCTTTTTAAAAAGATTTTCTCTTTTTCTGCAAGCTCCTTAAAGCCTAGTTTAAAAACAGGCTCTCCTCTTTTGTTTTTATCAATTTTTACTTTTATCATAATCTCACCACTTAGCCTAGTATTTATATTATTGCACCATCAATTTTAATCACTTGTCCTGTTAAATATGAACATTGACCATTGCAAAGGAACCTCACCATCTTTGCTACTTCTAATGTTTCACCAAACCTTCCTGCTGGAATTTCTTCAATTAAATCTTCCTTTTCTTCTTCTGAAAGAAAACTATTCATTTCTGTATTGATAACTCCTGGTGCTATAGCATTTACCCTTATGCCAAAAGGAGCTGTTTCTTTTGCTAAGGCTTTAGTAAATAGATTTATGCCACCTTTAGATGCAGAATAAAGAACTTCACAAGAAGCACCTGCTTCCCCCCAGATAGAAGATATATTTATAATATTGCCTTTACCTCTGCTTATCATAGATGGCAAAGCATATTTAGCCAGCAGCATAGCAGCTTTTAAATTTACATTTAGTAAATCATCTATATCCTCTTCTGACATATCCATAAATAATCCAATTTTTGAGATACCTGCATTATTTATTAGTATATCTATCTTACCAAAGCTTTCTTCAACTTCCTTGATAAGTTCCTTACAATTTATAGCTTTAGATATATCTTTTTTAAAAAGCTTCCCATATCCGCCATTTTCTCTTATATAATTCAATGTACTTTCTGCACCTTGATCATCTCTGGAATAATTTATAGCAATGGCTGCGCCAGCTTTGGATAGCTCTTTTGCAATAGCACTGCCAATTCCCCTTGATCCACCAGTAATTAAAACTACTTTTCCACTTAATTCATTCATTTTTTCTTTTTATTCCTTCTTTCCTCTTCTTTTAACCTGCTTAACCTTACTCTTTCTTCTTTTGCCCATAACAAATAACCTTCTATTTTTTCTGGTCCACCAATAACTTTCTTTTTTACAATGAGCCTTCCATCTTCATCAGTACTTACATACCATTTTACAAGACAAATAAATCCTCCATCAATTTCAATTGCCGTCATTGAATCTGGTAATACACAGCATCCATCATTAAAATATGGTGGTTCATAAACTCCTGGAAAATTACTATTATGTGTATGTCCACAGATTATCATAGTTCCATGATCTCTAGCCCAGCTTTGAAGTTTAAAGTCTACCAGACTTCTTTTATTTTTACTTTTAGCTGAACTTGTTGGATCTCTAAAGCCTGCTATTCCATACATAAACTTCCAGATATACCTCACTAAAAATCTTGAAAGGCAAATAAGTTCTGAGTTTGTAAAATCC
>CAKVNP010000159.1 GCA_934777095.1 uncultured Clostridium sp.
AGAAAAGAGCACCATTTTATTGAAAAATGGGCAGTGCCTGGAGGCTTTGTAAGAATGAATGAAAGCCTTAAAGAAGGAGCAGTAAGAGAATTAGTTGAAGAAACAGGAGTAAAAGATATATATGTAGAACAGCTATATACTTACGGAGATCTTCAGAGAGATCCTAGAACAAGAGTAATAAGTGTAGCAAATATGGCACTAGTACCTAAAAAGACTATTAGGCCTAAGGCGGGAGATGATGCTAAAGAGGTAGCTTGGTTCTGGGTTGAAAAGAAGTATCTAAAAAGCGAAACAACAGAATTATATATAGAAAAACATTATATCTTGTCTTTAGTATCAGATGACGAGAATGTTAAAATGTGCTATGAAGTAAAAGAAAAGATGACCAAGGATATCTGCAAAAGTACTGAGGTATCATATAAACTGCTTAATTGCAGCAATGATAGTTTAGCGTTTGATCATTATAAAATGATAAGTTATGGTGTAGATCGAATAAGAAATAAAATCCAGTACACACCAATTGCAGTAAATTTATTACCAAGGTTGTTTACTGTAAAAGAACTACAGCTTGTTTATGAAGCTATTTTAGGCAGGGAAGTATTGAATTTCCGTAGGAAAATAGGTGAGATGATTATTGAAACAGATGAGCTTATTGAAGGAAAACCATATAGGCCGGCGCAAGTTTTTAAGTATAATGAAGATTATATTAATGAGTTTTAAAAAAAAATCTAGGAAGGTGGTAATATTTTATATTCAGTAGAAGAAATATTAAAAATTAAATATCCTTATGAATTATTTACGGGAGATACTGCACAAGATAAAGAATTATATTTAGCATTGATGAAAAGATTTCATCCAGATTTAAATGGTGAAGATGAAAGGTTTATTGAGGTTTCATCTAAGATAAATAAGCTTTATGATGAAATTGTAAAAGGCAGGATAGAAGGATTTTTAGAATGTCCAGGGATAGTAAAGTTCAAGAGTAAGGATAATAAGATTTATTCTATGAAATATAAGATAAAACATCAGATAGAAATTGGCTGCTGCTATGTAGGCAATGAATCAGTACTTTATATTATTGATGAAGAATATGACGAATTGGCCATAAATGCCATAAAAAGAATAAATGAATTAAAATATGCTGATGACAACATGAAGCATGAATTTCAAAAATATATGCCGGAAATTAAATTCAATACAAAATTAATAAATGGTAAAAGAGCACTGGCCTTTAAAAAAGAGAAAGAATTATATTCTTTAAGAGATATACTAGGTTATTTTAAGGGAAGCTTAGATGGAAGAACTGTTATGTGGATTATGAGCAGCCTCTATAATATATGCTGTTTCCTTAATTATAATGGAGTGAATCATAATGGAATTACTGTAGATAATTATTATGTTTCATTTAGTAACCATTATGGTGCATTACTTGGGGGCTGGTGGTATTCAGCTTTAGAAAATGAAAAAATGATGGGTGTAAGTTCAGAGTTATATGATTTAATGGATAGAAAAACTAAGGAAAGCAAGCGCAGCACCTATGTTTTAGATTTAGAGGGAGTACGTTTGATAGGCAGAACTCTCTTAGGAGATCCTAATGGAATTAATTTATTATCGGATAAGACGCTGCCAGAACCATTAAAGCGATGGCTAAGGGAGATTTCCAATGATAATCCTTTTGATGAATATAAAAAATGGTCAGAAGTTATAGACAAAAGCTATGGCAGAAGAAGCTTCTGTAGAGTGGAAATAAGTGATGATTTTTATAATAAATTAGGAGGATTATAATTTATGGGATATGGAAGATGGTCAGATGAGGACTGGAAAAGCTATGCTGCCACAAATATTAAAGGAAAATCAAGTGTATATGATATTTATAAAGCTAAAGTTATGGATGATACTTTAAATCCTAGAGGAATAAAGTTTAGGGAAAGCTGCGATAGTATTGCTAATCCAAATTCAACACCAGTAATAGTTGCTTTGGATGTAACTGGTTCAATGTCTTTTATTTTAGATGAAATGGCCAGGGAAGGATTAAAGGAACTTGCAACTGAAATATATGAAAGAAGGCCTATAACTGATCCCCATATGATGTTTATGGGAGTAGGCGATGTAAAATATGATGAGGCACCATTGCAGGTAACCCAGTTTGAGGCGGATATTAGTATAGCACAGCAGCTGACTAAAATTTATCTTGAACAAGGTGGTGGAGGAAATAATTGTGAAAGTTATACTTTACCATGGTGGTTTGCTGCTATGCATACAAAATGTGATAATTACGTTAAAAGAGGAAAGAAGGGTTATTTATTTACTATAGGAGATGAATGTCCGCCAAAGGATTTATCAGCTGTAGAGATAGAAAGAGTTTTAGGGTATAAGCCAGAATTTTCTACCACTCCTACAGAAAAGCTTTATAATCTTGTTTCAAGGCAGTATGAAGTTTTTCATGTAATTACTGAAGAAGGATATTATTGCTCTGCTAATCATCAAAAAGTAGTTGATGCATGGAGGAAGGTATTAGGGCAGAGGGCATTATTATTATCAGATCATAAAAAGCTGCCAGAGTTAATTGTTTCAACTCTGCAAGTTATGGCTGGTGAAGATAAAGAGGAAGTTTTAGATAGCTGGGATGGCTCAACTAAACTTGTTATAAGCAAAGCAATAAAAGACTTGCAAAAATCAGAAAAAAAGAGATTTGGGTTTATAAAGTTTTGATAAGAGGTGTTTTTGATTATGAAAAAGGGGATAGTAATAATTGGAGCAAACTTTGGTGATGAAGGCAAGGGATTAATGACAAATTTCTGCTGCAGTAAGGCAGAGAATCCTATAGTAGTTCGTTTTAATTCAGGGGCACAAGCTGGCCATACAGTTTATTATAATGAATTAAGACATGTATTTGGCCACTTTGGAGCAGGTACGCTGCAAGGTATACCAACATATTTAAGCAGATATTTTGTAGTGAACCCAATATTATTTATAAAAGAGTATAAGGAATTAGAACGTAAAGGTATAAAACCAGTTGTATATGTAGATACTGAAAGTTATGTAACTACGCCATATGATATGTTGCTAAACCAGATTGCAGAAAGCAGCAGGAAAGAAAATAGGCATGGAAGCTGTGGTATTGGCTTTAATGAAACAATAATCAGATGTGCGGATGAAAGATATAATCTGCAGGTAAAAGATTTATATGGGAAGGATGCAATGAAGAAAGTAAAGAGAATAAAAGAAGAGTATCTGAAAAAGAGGCTTGCAGAATTGAAAGTTACTAAAATAGATAAAAGATATCGGGAATTAATAAAATCAGATAGTCTACTAATTAAGTTCAGCAGTGATTTACAGAAGTTTAAAAAATATGTAGAAGTAAAAAAATTTAGTGAGCTTAATAATAAAACATTAATTTTCGAAGGAGCCCAAGGATTAATGCTTCATGAAGGGTATAAGTATTTTCCTTATGTAACTCATTCTAAAACTGGCATAGAAAATGTGGCAAAATTACTATCAGAAAATAATATTTCAGATATTCAGCTTGAGGCTATTTATGTTACACGTTGTTACTTGACTAGGCATGGTGCAGGACCTCTTCCAGGAGAAATTAGAAAGAAGATTTATAGCAATATAGTAGATTTAACTAATAGGCCTAATAGGTTTCAAGGTGTCTTAAGATTTGCCCCAATAAATCTAGATTTAATCAAGGAAAATATTGATGAAGATCTGCAGAAAATTGATCTGGAAAAATATAGTGTTAAGAAATCTATTGCCTTAACCTGTTTAAATCAGATAGGTGAAGAAAAAGTATTGTATACGGTAGAAAATGAATTAAGAAAAGCAGAGTTAAGCCAGTTTATTAATGATTTTAAAGTATATTTAGGAGACAAATATAAATATTATTTATGTTATGACAAGTTAGGAAAGAAAATTATCTAGTATCAATTTAAATTTAATTTTTATGGAGGTGATCTTCCCAATAGAAGGGGAGTATTATTATGGATAAAATAAATGTAAGAGATAAAAATAATTTAAGCATGCTGGTAGATTTTTATGAACTTACCATGTCAAATGGATATTTTGAAAATGGCTTTGGGGATGCAGTAGTATATTGTGATATGTTTTTTAGGAAGAATCCAGATAAAGCTAGTTTCTCAATTACTGCCGGTCTTCAGCAATTTATTGAATATGTAAATACTTTGACTTTTACTAAGGAAGATATAGAGTATTTAAGGGGGCAGAATATTTTTGATGAAAAATTTCTAGATTATCTGCTAAACTTTAAATTTACTGGTGATATTTATGCAATACCAGAAGGAACAGTAGTATTTCCTAATGAGCCATTAGTAACAGTAAAAGCTAAAATAATAGAAGCTCAATTTATTGAAACTATGTTATTACTATATATTAATCATCAAAGTCTTATTGCAACTAAAGCTAATAGAGTAGTAAGAGCTGCGGCAGGGAGAACAGTAATGGATTTAGGTGCTAGGCGTGCCCAAGGTGCAGAAGCTGCAATATTAGGTGCAAGGGCAGCAATTATCGGTGGAGTAGATGCTACAGCAACTACCATTACAGGTAAGGAATTTAATGTACCTGTGGTAGGAACAATGGCTCATTCTTGGATTCAATTTTTTGGTGATGAATATGAGGCTTTTGCAATGTATGCCAAGACATATCCAGATAACTGCATGCTTTTAGTGGATACTTACAATGTACTGAAATCAGGAATCCCAAATGCCATTAGAGTGGCTAAGGAAGTATTAGAGCCAATGGGTAAGAGACTAAAAGGAATTCGTCTTGATAGTGGAGATTTATCATATTTATCTAAAAAAGCTAGAAAGATGCTAGATGAAAATGGATTGAATGATTGCAAGATAATTGCATCTAATAGCTTAGATGAATTTATTATCAGCGATTTGGTTTATCAAAATGCTGAAATAGATATTTATGGAGTTGGAGAAAGATTAATAACTGCTAAATCAGAACCAGTTTTCGGCGGGGTCTATAAGCTAATGGCTGTAGAGGAAAATGGAAAGATAGTTCCAAGGATTAAGCTTTCAGAAAATGTTGAGAAGGTAACAAATCCTGGATATAAGCAGGTGTGGAGATTATTTGACAGGGAAACAAATAAAGCAATAGCAGATGTAATTTCTTTAGCAGATGAAGTAATAGATGATAGTAAAGAATATGAAATTTTTAATCCAGTTCATACTTGGAAAAAGAAATTAGTTTCTAATTTTTATGCTAAAAAAATACAACAGCCTATATTTTTAAATGGAAAATGTGTATATGAATCACCAACAGTATTGGAAATTAAGGATTACTGTAAGCAGAGTGTTGATAGTTTCTGGGATGAAATAAAAAGGTTTAATAATCCACAGGAATATTATGTAGATTTATCACCAGAATTATGGCATTTAAAGAATGAAATGATAAATAGATATAGTGAAAAGTAAAAGAAGGATTATAATATAGGAATTCCTTATGGTATTCCTATATTTTATTGAATAGATAAAAGATGTTAAAACAATAACAGAATTATGATATAATATTCTCAATTTGCATAAGCTGAAATAGGAGAAGACATATTATGTATAGCAATTTAGAAGGATTAAAAAGCTTGGAGGTTTTTTTGGGGGTTAAGGAAGAAACCTTAAAAAATCTTCTGCAGCAGGGTGAAATAAGGAAGTATAGGTCAGGAGAAACCGTTTTTTTAGATAAAGAAGAAGTAACAGATATATATATTG
>CAKVNP010000160.1 GCA_934777095.1 uncultured Clostridium sp.
GAGTGCTAGTTAATAGTGTAAAGGACTGCTATGAAGTTTTAGGTATAGTTCATACAATATATAAACCTATTCCAGGAAGATTCAAGGATTATATAGCCATGCCTAAGCCTAATATGTATCAATCATTGCATACTACTGTTATTGGACCTCAAGGAAAGACTTTTGAAATCCAGATTAGAACTTTTGAAATGCATAAGACTGCCGAATACGGTATTGCTGCTCACTGGAAATATAAAGAGGGAGATACTGGAGAAAGCAAGGAAAAGAATTTTGAAAGTAAACTTGTTTGGCTTAGAGATATGCTTGAGTTTCAAAAAGAAACTTCTGATGCACAGGAGTTTATTGAAGGATTTAAAATCGACTTATTTACTGATGAAATATTTTTATTTACGCCTAAGGGTGTTGTAATCGATCTGCCAAATGGAGCAACTCCAATAGATTTTGCTTATAGAATACACACTGATATAGGAAATAAGTGTATTGGTGCTAAGGTTAATGGAAAAATAGTTCCTTTAGATTATAAGCTTAAAACAGGTGAAATAGTTGAAGTACTTACTTCTAATTCAGCAAAAGGACCAAATATGGATTGGCTTAATATTGCAAAGAGTAATCAGGCGAAGAGTAAAATAAGAGCCTGGTTCAAGAAAGCAAAGAGAGAAGAAAATGTTAATAAGGGCCATGATGTTTTTGAAAAGGAATTAAAGAAGCAAGGTGTACATTTTGCAGATATAGCTAAAGGTGAAACTTATGAAAAGTTTGTAAAACGTAATAATATAAATAGTATAGAAGATCTTTATGCTTTAGTAGGATTAGGAGCAATCAGTGCATCATCATTTATCTTTAAGCTTAAGGAAGAAGCTTTTGGTAAAGAAGAGAAAGTTACTGAAGAAAGTATCAATAAATCTATCGAAGAAAATACAGCAAAGGAAAAAAGAAATAGGGCTGTATCAACATATGGAATTACCGTTAAAGGTGTAGATAATTTAATGGTTCGTTTTGCAAAATGCTGTAATCCAGTTCCGGGAGATAATATACTTGGATATATTACAAAAGGCAGAGGAGTATCTATCCATAGAAATGACTGTAGTAATCTAATGAATTTAATTAGAGAAGATGCAGATAAGGTTGTGGAAGTTTCGTGGGGAACTTCTAATGGTAGAGCTTATATAGCTGAAATACAAGTTAAAATGGAAGATGCAAGCGGCATATTATCAGATATTATGACAATTATATCTGAGTCGAAGTTATATTTAAATGCCTTAAATGCAAAATCATCAAAAGGCAATTTAGCTTATGTAAATATAAAGGTTAAAATAGATTCTATCGATCAGTTAAATGACTTAATGAGAAAAATTAAGAAATTAAAAGGTGTAATAGAAGTATATAGAATGAATAACTAAAGGATGGAAGTTAAATGAGGGCTATAGTACAAAGAGTTACATCATCTAGAGTAGTAGTTGATGGCAGAGTAATTGGTGAAATAGGTAGAGGCTTTAATGTATTAATAGGTATATCAAAGGATGATACTGAAGAAGATTTAAAATATATTAAAGATAAAGTAGTTAATTTGAGAGTTTTTGAAGATGAAAGCAATAAAATGAATAAATCACTTTTAGATGTAGAAGGAGACATACTTGCAATTTCTCAATTTACTTTATATGGCGATTGTAGAAAAGGAAGAAGACCAAACTTTATGGAAGCTTTAGGCGGAGATGAAGCAAAAATTCTTTATGATAAATTTGTATTAATGCTTAGGGAAACAGGATTAAAAGTTGAAACAGGCGAATTTGGTGCAGATATGAAAGTAGATATCCAAAACGATGGACCAGTAACAATAATGCTTGATAGTAAAAAGAACTTTTAATAAATTAATAATGAGCTTAAGTTAATTATGAATTATGAATGATGAATTTAGGAAAAAACTCCTCTAGACAAGGAATTCTGAATTAATGAACTAAAATGCTTATGGCATTTAATATAAAAATATAATAAATAAACTCGGGAGGAGTTTCAACCACAATTCATAATTTGTAATTCATAATTCATCATTAAAAAAGAGGGGTGTTTTTATGTTAATTAAGACTTATCCAGTAGGGATGCTTCAGGAGAACTGTTACATTGTAATTAATGAAAAAAATAATGAAGCAGTAATGGTGGATCCAGGTGATGATTCAAATATATTAGTTATGGCATTAATGGACTTAGGATGTACCTTAAAGGCTATACTTTTAACTCATGGCCATGCAGACCATGTTGGGGCTGTGGCTTCGCTAAAAGAAAAATATAACGTACCAGTTTATATAAATTCTAAAGAGATTGAATGCATGGAAAGAGATAATACTGTTTTTGGAAATATTCCAGATGGTAATGAATTTATTAAAGATGGAGATATTATGCATTTAGCAGGTATGGAAATTAAATGTATAAATACACCCGGGCATACTCCAGGTGGAATGTGTTTCTTAATAGGAAATGAATTATTTACTGGTGATACATTATTCCAGGGTTCTGTGGGCAGAAGTGATTTTTATGGTGGAAACCATACTCAATTAATTAATAGCATAAATGAAAAACTGATGGTATTAGATAAAAAAATAAAAGTTTATCCAGGACATTAGCATATGAAGGAATGAGAAATCCTTTCTTACAAGATGATTTATTTTAATTTAAGGAGAAAAAATGGAAATTAAAATAACACTTAATAATCACAAATACAGATATGATGTATATCAAATGTTTAATATATATTTCGCATTAGATGAATTGAAATTCGTTGATGATGGTGATTATATTATAAATGTATTTGATGATAAGATAACATTTAAATATGGTGAAATATACAGAGAAAGTTTAGTTGGAGAAAATATTAAGGAAGATATAAAAAGAATAGTATTTTCAGCACTAAAAGAAATTACTAAAGAAGAGTATCCATGGGGAATTCTTGTAGGAATAAGACCTTCTAAAATAGCTTTAAAGCATTTAAATGAGGGGAAATCTGAAGAAGAAATAGTGGATATTTTTGCAGAAAAGCATTTAGCATCAGAGGAAAAGGCAAGACTTTGCATTGAAGTTGCTAAGGCTGAAAGCAATTTTGTTAATAAAGATGAAAATAAGATTGCAATATATGTTGGGATGGCATTCTGTCCTACAAGATGTTTTTATTGTTCATTTGCAGCAAATCCTATTATGGGTAATAAAAAGAAGGTTGCTCCTTATTTAGAAGCATTAATTAAAGAAATAAGAGCTTTAAGCCAATATGTTAAAGAAAGAAATTTAGCTATTGAATCTGTTTACTTCGGAGGAGGAACTCCTACAGCAGTAAATAACGAAGAATTTGAGCTAGTAATGAATGAGGTATATAAAGCCTTTGTAAAGGACATGAATATAGCAGAATTTACGGTGGAATGTGGAAGACCTGATAGTATTACTAGAGAAAAACTACAGACTATGAAGAATTATGATGTTACAAGAATAAGCATCAATCCGCAGACGATGAATGATGAAACATTAAAGATGATTGGCAGAGGACATAATTCTCAAGATGTAATTGATAAATTTAATTTAGCTAGAGAAATGGGCTTCCAAGATATTAATATGGATATGATTATTGGACTTCCTGGTGAAGGAATTAAGGAAGTTAAGCATACTAAGGAAGAGATATTAAAACTTTCGCCAGATAGTTTAACAGTCCATGGATTATCTTTAAAGAGGGCATCTATACTTTATGAAAACTTTGTCCTTAAACAGGGAATACAAATTAAAAAGCAGAACGAACTTGCTGATATGTATGAAGAAAGCAGAAATTTAGCAAATGAGTTAGGTTTACATCCATATTATATGTATAGACAAAAAAATATGGTTGGAAATATGGAGAATTTAGGGTATTCTAAAAAGGGTAAGGAATGCATTTACAATATTGAAATGATTGAAGATAAGCAAAGCATCATTGCATTAGGTGCAGATGCTGTATCAAAGGTTGTTTTCCTTAAAGAAAATAGAATCGAAAGATTTGGCAATGCTAAGGATATAAAAGAGTATGTAAGTAGAATAGATGAGATGATAGAGGGAAAAATCAAATTATTAGATACCCTTTATGTCAGATAAGGAGGAAAAAGTTAAGATGGAAGTTCAAGCACCTAAGGGAACGAAAGATATGCTGCCACAAGATGCGTATAAGTGGCACTTTGTTGAAAAAAGCTTTAGAGAAGTAGTTAAAAATTATGGTATGAGAGAAATAAGAACACCAATATTTGAACATACTGAATTATTTTTAAGAGGAGTTGGTGATACAACTGATATAGTACAAAAGGAAATGTATACTTTTAAGGATAAAGGTGACAGAAGTGTTACTTTAAAACCAGAAGGTACAGCTCCCGTAGTTAGAGCGTTTATCGAAAATAGATTATTTAATGAAGCGCAGCCAACTAAACTATATTATATAACACCATGCTTTAGATATGAAAATGTACAAAAGGGAAGACTTAGACAATTCCATCAATTTGGTACAGAAGTATTTGGTTCAAAAGAACCTTCAATGGATGCTGAAGTTATTGCATTTGCAATGGACTTTTTAAATAAGTTAGGACTTAAAAGCTTAAGCTTAAATATTAATAATTTAGGATGTCCACACTGCAGACCTAAATATAATGAAGCTTTAAAAGCATTTTTACAAGAAAATTATGATGACTTATGTGGATTATGCAAAAGCAGATTTGAAAAGAATCCAATGAGAATTTTAGATTGTAAAAATAAAAATTGTGGAGAAATTACAAAAAATGCTCCAATTATCTTAGATTATATGTGTGAAGAATGTGAAACTCACTTTAACCAAGTTAAAATGTATTTAGATGCTTTAAATATTCAGTACACAGTTGATCCAGGAATAGTAAGAGGATTAGATTACTATACTAAGACTATTTTTGAAATTTTAAATGATGACTTTACTGTATGTGGTGGCGGAAGATATGACAGACTAATTGAGCAATTAGGTGGTCCAGAAATGCCAGCAGTAGGTTTTGGTTTAGGAATAGAAAGACTTATTATGACTCTTGAAAAAGAGGGGATTGAAATTCCTAAAGAAAATTTATATGATTTATATATTGGTGCTAGAGGAGATGAAGGTAAATTAGCAGCCTTTACTTTAGCTAATAAATTAAGAGCAAATGGAATAAAAGTTGAAGTAAACCATATGGGTAGAAGTCTTAAAGCAGAAATGAAGTATGCAAATAAGATAGAAGCTACATATACATTAGTTTTAGGTGACGATGAACTTCAAAACGGTATTGCAAAGCTTAAGAGAATGAGCGATGGTGAACAGTTTGAAGTGAATTTAAACAATATAGATGAAATAGTTTCAATGTTAAAATAGTTAGGAGGAAATTAAAATGGGTGAGGCACTAGGCGGCTTAAAAAGAACCATGATGTGTGGTGAACCTAGAGAAGCAAACATAGGTAGTAAAATTACTCTTATGGGATGGGTTCAAAGAAACAGAAAATTAGGAGGTCTTGAATTTATAGACCTTAGAGATAGAACAGGTATTATGCAGATAGTATTTGGTGAAGAAATAAATGCAGAAAGCTTTGAAAAAGCTAAATCAGTTAGACCTGAATACTGCATAGCTGTTACTGGTGAAGTTGTTAAGAGAGAATCTCCAAACGAAAACATGCCTACAGGAATGGTTGAATTATTATGTGAGGAAATAAAGATTCTTTCAGAATCAGATACTCCACCAA
>CAKVNP010000161.1 GCA_934777095.1 uncultured Clostridium sp.
GAACTTGAAATATTTGTTCATGGAGCAATGTGTATTTCTTATTCAGGAAGATGTCTTTTATCAAGCTATATGACAGGTAGAGATTCAAATAGAGGAGCTTGTGCTCAAAGCTGTAGATGGAAATATTCTTTAGTTGAAGAAAAGAGACCAAATGAATATTTCCCTATTGAAGAAGATGAACATGGAACATATATCATGAATTCTAAAGATTTATGTATGATTGAGCATATTCCAGAATTAATGCAGGCTGGAGCACAGTCATTTAAAATAGAAGGAAGAAATAAGAGTGAATATTATTTAGCACTTGTAGTTAAAGCATATAGAAGAGCAATTGATCTTTATTGTGAAGATCCTGAAAACTATAAGCTGCCAAAGGATATTTTAGATGAAATGTACAAGGTAAGCCACAGAGAGTATCATACAGGTTTCTTCTTCAATGAACCTAAACATGAAGGAATTATTTATAAGACAAACAATCATGTTAGAGAATATGATGTCGTAGCAATAGTTCATGAATATGATGAGGAAACTCAAATAGCTACATGTAAGCAAAGAAACAAGTTCTCTTTAGGAGAAAAGGTAGAAATACTATCTTCAAATTCTGATGGTGGAGAATTTGTAGTTGAAGAACTATACGATTTAGAAGGAAATAAAATTGAATCATGTCCACATCCAGGAATGATGTGTAAAGTTAAAGTGCCTTATAAAGTAGAAAGAAACTGCTTTATAAGAAAAGAACTGGTTTAAAATAAGCTTGCAGGTATTAGTAGGAATGCTGATGCCTGCTTTTTATTTTGTAGAAAATAGAATTAATTCGGTATATATAGTATAATTTGGGTAAAAGGACGGAGGGGTGGATTATGGGTAATAATAAAAAAATATTAATTTTGTGTATAGCCTTTATTTTGGTGGGGACAAGTATAATGGCTGGGATGGTAAGATATTTTACTATTGATGAACCAGTATTTATTAATAACTACTTCCAATATAATGTGTATTTATATAGTAATAAATATTATGAAGATGAAAATGAAGATGTGGAATTAAGTGAAGAAGAACCATTGATGTACAATTTAAATGAGGAGCTTAGTATTGAATATATTACCAATAAGGATGATTCTAGGGAAGTAAGCTATGTGGTTTTTACTAATGCACCTGAAATAATGGCACATATTGATAGCTGGGGTTATGATTGGTTTGACGATATGGGAAATGGTACTAATGTAGACCAATATGGTGTATATAGTAAGCATACTTTAAATTTAAACATACAGGGTTCATATGAGGTAATTCCTGAAACAATTGATTTAAGTAAGGTACAGATCTGCTTTAATAATGGTGATTCAATGGACGTTGATTTAGGTGAGATAATTTTATACTGCAGAAATGGTGAAGAGGATAGAGAAATAATCAATTATGGCAATAGTTATCAGCAGGGGGATTATGAGATTAGGGAACTTACTTTAGGAAAAAGCATTATAGTTGAGGAAATTAATATTGCAAGTGCAGAAAATTTATATGATGAATTTAATTTGAGTATTAATGGATATGATTATAAAAAAGTGGATGGATTGGCTTTTTCAGCAGGCAAGGATTTAGTTTTAAGGTATAGCAGTATAGATTGGGAAAAAAATATGAATGTATTAGATAAATACAATATTGATTCAATGATTCATTATAGAGATGCAGAGGGAAATAAATATACAGATGTAATAGGTACTATTTATTATGATAATAGAGATTATAGCTTTTGCAGAATTTATGAATATTTAAAACAAAGGGGGAAGCTATAAGATGGAAAAAGGATTTAGAAAAATATTCTGGGGATTTATCTTTTTATTATTTCATATAAATTTTGGGACTTTTCAAATTATACCTGATTGTATCTCATACTATATAATTTTAAATGGAGTAGATTTTCTTTTTGAAAATTGTAATAATAAATCCTTAAGTATATGTGCAGATATATTATGGCTACAGATTATTGCTGGCTTTATTGAGGATTGCAGCAGAACATTGGGCACTCCTATATTTGCGGGAAGTAGTTATGGATTTTTATACACTGCAGTAATGTGCACTATAAATATAGTAATGGTGTATTTTTTATTACAAGGAATTACTGAAATTCTATTGGAGTACTGCTATGAAGATGAGGCAAAGAGTTTTGGTGAAAAGCAGAAATATTATATTATTGCTGATACAGTAATATCTATGATAGTAGTCAGCTTAAGAGCATTTGGATATAATAATTGGCTATCAATATTAGCTGTTATTGGAGCTGTTGCTATTAGGATATGGCTCATTATTAATATAAATTATTTAAGAAAAATTAATTTTACTAAAACTAATTTAGAAATTTAAAAGATGTTTAATTAAGTAAAATTATAAAAAGAAGATTTAAAAATAGTTATTTACAAGCAGATAAAAAAAACGGGTGCTTTTTATCAAAATAGCCATCTTGACTTTTAAAAATTAAGAATTATTATAAATAATAATATATCAAATTAAAAAGTCATATATAGTTTATAGTTTGATTATTAAATTTAGCTAAAAGGAGAGAATATGGGTTATAGGAGGCTGAAAGTATTAACAAAGGCTTCAGAGACAGTAGCGTTAAGTTTATATGGGAGGGAATATTTATGATTAATTGGGTAAGAGAAAGTATAATATACGAACTTTTCTTGTTAGGCTTTTGTGGTGTTTTAGATCCAGATAAGAAGTATACTAGTGAAAATAGGATAAAGAAATTAGAGCAGTTTATCATTCATTTAAAGGAATTAAATGTTAATGCAGTTTATTTAGGTCCAATTTTTGAGTCAACTTATCATGGATACGATACAATTAATTATTTTAAAGTAGATCAGAGATTGGGTACTAATGATAATTTCAAGGAAATTTGTAAATTACTTCATGAAAATGGGATAAAGATTATCTTAGATGGAGTATTTAATCACGTAGGAAGGGATTTTTTTGCATTTAAAGATGTACAGAAAAATAGGGAAAATTCAAAGTATTGCAGTTGGTTTGTTAATTTAAATTTTAACGGGAATACCTGCATGAATGATGGATTTTATTATGATAGCTGGAGCGGCTGCTATGATTTGGTAAAGCTAAATGTGAGAAATCCAGAGGTAAGCAGCTATCTTTTAAAGGCTGTAGGATATTGGATTGAGGAATTTGATATTGATGGGTTAAGAATAGATGCAGCAGATACTATTGATTTTGAATTTTTAAAACAATTAAGGTCTTTTACTGATTCAAAGAAGAAGGACTTCTGGCTGATGGGAGAGGTAGTCCACGGAGATTATTCTCGCTGGGCTAACAATGAAATGCTTCACTCAGTAACTAACTATGAGTGTTATAAAGGATTATATTCAAGCCATAATGATAAAAATTATTTTGAAATTGCTCATTCACTTAATAGGCAGTTTGGCAAAGGCGGCATATATGAAAACTTATGTTTATATAATTTCGTAGATAACCATGATGTAAATAGGCTGGCAAGTATGTTAAAAGAGCCTGAAAATATATATAATGTATATACTTTGCTATATACAATGCCAGGAGTGCCAAGTATTTATTATGGAAGCGAGTATGGAATCCAAGGAGAAAAGGGAGTTGGAACAGATGCACCTTTAAGGCCTGAATTAGATATAGATAATTTAGAAAATCCTAATAAAAAATTATATAAGTATTTATGTAAATTGGGAAAAATAAGAAAACAGAGCCAGGCACTTATGTATGGTAATTATGAAGCAGTACTGATAAAAAATGAACAGTTTGTTTTCTCTAGGGAAATTAATGGTGAAAAAGTATATATAGCGCTAAATTTATCAAAGGAAGATAGTTATTTAAGCTTTAAGGTATGTTTTGAAAGAGGAGCTAATTTATTAAGCGCAGATGAAAAAATAATCAATTGGGAAAACGCCAATATTATAGTGCCACCACACAGTGCAAAAATAATAAAAAGCATTTAGTTTAATGAAGAACTTGGGTAATGATGAATTATGAATTAAGAATGATGAATTTATGTGGAAACTCCCTTTAGCGGGAGTTTCTTTAATTATATAAAAATAGAACTCCTCAAAGGGAGTTCTTACCTAAATTTATAATTTATAATTCATAATTGTAAAATTAAATGTTATTTTTAATTTTTACAATTTCGCCATCCTGTAAATAAACTCTTGGGATTCTGTCTTTCAGCATGCAGATTATTTCGTAATTTATAGTTCCAGCCATTTCTGCAAATTCATCAGCAGTTATTTTTAAGCCATTGCTTTCTCCTAAAAGTATTGCTTCATCACCAGTGTGCACGTTTGGAATATCAGTTACATCAACCATAAACTGATCCATGCAGACTCTGCCAACTATTGGAGCAAATTGTCCGTTGATAATTACCTTTCCTTTAGAAGATAATTCTCTTAAATATCCATCTGCATAGCCCATAGGGATAGTGGCAATAATACTTTTTCTAGATGTCTGATAAGTCCTGCCATAACTGATATACATTCCTTCGTCCATAGTTTTAACATGAGCAATCTTAGCTTTTACAGTTAAAGCAGGTTTTATTGATAATTTATTTTTCATTACTTCATTAGAAGGATAATAACCATAAAGAATAATACCAGCTCTTACTGCATCTAAATATGTTTCTGGCATATCTATAATAGCACCACTATTGGATGCATGTTTTAACGGAATATCGATTCCCTGATTCTTTAGCTTTTCAATAAATGAAGTTATTTTATTAAATTGTTTATTGGTGTAACTTTTATCAGCTTCATCAGAAGTAGAAAAATGAGTAAACATACCGATGATTTCTATTCCTTTTAATCCATTAATGGTATTAATATCATTTAAGCTTTCTTCATTAGGGAAGAAGCCAATACGTCCCATGCCAGTATCTAGAGCTAAGTGGATTTTAGCTTTTTTATGCAGCATTTCAGCTAGTTTAGATAACTCTTCGGCATAGCTTAAATCATATACAGTTTGTTCAATATCATACTTGATTAATTCGTCAGCTAATTCAATAGGTGTGTAACCTAATATCATAATAGGAGAAGTAATACCTGAATTACGTAGTTTTATTGCTTCGCTAAGCATTGCTACGGCAAATCTTGAAGCACCACTTTTTAATAGTGTGGGAGCTATTTCACAAGCGCCATGTCCATAGCAGTCAGCTTTTACTACAGCAATTAATTCTTTATCGCCAACTATCTTTTTAATATTTTTAGTATTATATTCTATTGCATTTAAATCTATTTCTGCCCATACAGGTCTCAAAATTCTTTCCATATAAGTACACCTCGTTATTAAAAGCTAAATCTTAATTATATTTTATATAATTAGAATGAAATAGTTAAGGTCCACTATAAGTGAAATATATTGAAGATGTGGTTCTATAATAAAAAATCAGAAAATTATACAATATTCTGATAAATTTGTGTTATAATATATAAGTATGTTAACTAATTAACTAAAGTTGCATTTTTATTAAATAAAAATTTTGTAGTCCTTTGAGGGATTATGTCATTATAGTAAAACCGTTGTATAGGTGAAAGAATTTAAACTAAAGTACTGTTAGGACAAGCTTTACTTATCTAACGATGTTAGATTATAATGGAAAATGTACTATTTAAAGACGAATATTGAAAAAAAGTGAAAATATAGGGGGAAAAACGCATGAAAAGTTTAATTTTAGTCACATCACCACCAGCATGTGGGAAGACTCA
>CAKVNP010000162.1 GCA_934777095.1 uncultured Clostridium sp.
AAATCTCTATTTTACTTAATGGAATATGAGTTAATTAAATTTATCGTCAATAATAAATATATTCCTTCTTTTGTCTATAATCTTTTTAGTAAAAGCTTTATTTGGAAGAAAAGGAGTAATGAATTAAAATCCCTATATCCCGATTTAAATATTTCTTTATTATTTTATAAAATTGATGAAATAATGCCCTTAAGTTATGATTACCTAAATAATATAGATAAAGCTAAATTAAATGACTATCTGGAAATTAGGGAAATTGCTCATAAACATGTTAATGCTAACTTATCAAACTCTGAAGATTATCTAAATCAAGCTTTGCAATTATATGATAAAGATTATGAATTATACCGTTTGTATGGAGAATATTATGCAAATAACTCCTTATATGTAGAAGCCATAGCTAACTTTACTAAAGCTGCTTCATTAGCAAGCGATGAGTATTATTGCAGCTGTAGACTTGCTTTATTGCTTATCCGCTATGAAGCATATGATAAAGCATTAATTTTTCTTAATAAAGCACTAAAATCATCAAATGGTTCAATGCTACTGCATAGTAAAGATTTCCTACTACATTGTGCAATCTGCACTTATTACACTAATGATCTCACTACTTCAAAAAAATACTTTGAGAAACTATCTAAACTAGTGCCTAATATTGATTTCATAAAGATTTATTTAGATAATATTGATTTAAGACTCAATAAAAAGACACGTAAAATAATTGATATAAACACTTTAAATACTACTAATACACCATCTCCTAGCAGTGATAGCGAAAATATTGACATTGATGAAAGTAATACTGCCTTTGTATTAACCGTTAAAATTATAGCTATGGTTTTTATCATCGAAATAATAATTTTAGTTATTTATAAACTCACCCATTGATAGTAGCTCGTATCTAATGAGCTGCTATTTTTATTCTTAAAAGCCACCATTTCCCTAAATATCTTTTCTGCTGAAAAGTATAGTTATATTTCATCAGCATAAAATATATTTATACTATTTTTGTAAAAGAGGTTTTTTAAGGATGAATGTTAAGACTATTCCATTAAATGAAGCACTAGATATATTAAAATATATCCATCTATTAAAAGTAAACAGCAACGAACTGGAGTCTACTGTAGGATTAGTCCTGTCAAAAGAAAATACATCTATTTATATTAGCTTAGATAAAAATTTTTACTATAAATGTATAATTCACAATACAGCTAAAACCTTTAGCTGTATCTCGCAAGATGAAAAAGATGTTCTTGTGATGTGTTCATATTTAGCTATTCATACCTTCAGTCAATTAAATTTTGATAACTTATTAATTGATGATAACTTCCTTGTGCCAAATAAAGATGATTCTTTAATTAATTTATCTATTAAATCTTAACTTTTTCTTTATAAAAAAGTGCCTTAAGTTTTTACTTAAGACACTTTCACCTGTAATTTAATTATCACCTTTTTTATCCAATGATGTTTGTATTGCTAATTATTAATTTTCTGCAAACTGGCTATTATATAACTCTTCATAAAATCCACTTTTCGCCATAAGTTCTTCGTGATTTCCTTGTTCAATTATATTTCCATCTTTTATTACTAATATTAAGTCTGCACTTTTAATAGTAGATAATCTGTGAGCAATTACAAAACTTGTTCTTCCTTTCATAACATTCTGCATTGCTTTCTGTAGCATCAGCTCTATTCTTGTATCCACTGAACTTGTTGCCTCATCTAAAATTAAAATTGCTGGATCAGAAATTATAGCTCTTGCAATAGTTAATAATTGTTTCTCACCTTGTGAGATATTTGAAGCTTCTTCATTTAAAATCATCTTATATCCATCTGGCAATGTTTTAATAAAGTGATGAACATTTGCTATCTTCGCAGCTTCAATTACCTCTTCACTAGATGCATTAAAGTTACCATATTTAATATTATCTTCAATAGTTCCATTAAATAGCCAGGTATCTTGCAGCACCATTCCAAAAAGACTTCGTAGTTCTTCACGTTTCATATCTCTAGTATCTACTCCATCTATCTTAATTGCTCCACCCTTAAGCTCATAAAATCTCATTAATAAATTAATCAAAGTGGTTTTACCAGCTCCAGTAGGCCCGACTATGGCAACCATCTGCCCTGCTTTAACTTCTGCATTTAAATCATGTATCAATATTTTATCATCACTATAGCCAAACTTAACATGCTCAAAAGATACATTTCCTTTAGGATTTTTTAAGCTTATTGTATTTTCTTTATCCTGTACCTGCTCTTTTTCATCTAAAATTTCAAATACTCTTTCCACAGCTGCAAATGCTGATTGTATTGCTGAAGAAAGCTGAGTTACTTGAGATAATGGCTGATTTATCTGCCAGATATACCTAATAAACGCTTGCAGATTACCTACAGTTATTCCACCTGCTACTGCTGTTATAGAACCCATTATCCCAATAACAGCTATTCCCAAATAACTAACAAGCGAAACTAAAGGCCCCATTGTACTAGAGATAAACTGTGCTTTAAAGCCTGCTTTCTGCAGATCATTATTAATTTCAATCAGCTCATTAATAGTGCTTTCTTCTTTTCCATACAGCTTTATTTCATTAAAACCAGTAAACATTTCCTGCACAGATCCATTTAATTTTCCTAATGCCTTTTGCTGTGCTTTAAAGTATCCTTGAGATCTTCCTACGATAATTTTAGTTACAAGATAACTTAGCGGTATTATTAGTATTGCTACTAAAGCCATTTTAACATTTATTGTAAACATCATTACAATAGCTAAGCATACTGACAATACTGAATTAATAACCTGACTTAAACTCTGCTGTAATGCATTAGATATTGTATCTATATCATTAGTTATTCTGCTTAATACATCACCATAACTATTACCATCAAAATAACTTACTGGTAATTTTCTTATTTTATCTTGTACGGCACCTCTTAAATCTCTCATGGCATTTTGTATCGAATTAGTTAATAAAAAGCTGGCCCCATATGTGGCAATAACATTTCCTACATATACACAAAGTAATAATACTAATATTTTTATAATATAATTAAAGTTTACTGCTGCTCCGATAGTTCCTTTAATTATTTCAAAAGAATCATTGGTAAGCCTAGTTATTATTAATCCTTCTACAGCTGGAGCTAACGCGGTAAAAACTGCTGCTACTATTATAAGTAATATAGCGCTGATAAATCCTATTTTATATGGTTTTACAAAAGGAGTAATCTTTTTTATATTTTCTTTAAATTTTCTCATTATGCAAGTTCCTCCTCTGTAAGTTGTGATAAGGCAATTTCATGATAAATTTCACAAGTTTTTAATAGTTCCTTATGTTTTCCTATACCAACAACATTTCCTTCATTTAATACTATAATTTTGTCTGCATCCATAATAGAACCTATTCTTTGAGCAACAATTAATACAATAGAATTTGTTGTTTCTTTTTTTAGTGCCTTTCTTAAAGTAGCATCAGTTTTAAAATCTAGTGCAGAAAAACTATCATCAAAAATATATATTTCTGGTTTTCTAATTAATGCTCTTGCAATAGATAATCTTTGTTTCTGTCCTCCTGATACATTAGCTCCGCCTTCACTTATCGGCTCATCAAAGCCCTTTTCTTTTTTAGAAATAAAATCATAAGCTTGGGCAATTTTAGCACTATGTTCAACCTCTTCCTGAGTTGCTTTATGTTTACCAAACTTAATATTACTCTTTATAGTACCAGTAAATAATAAATTCTTTTGCCTAATAAAGCCTATCTTTTTTCTTAATGATTTTATATTAAAATCTCTTACATCTACACCATCAATTTTAATAGCGCCTTCTGTTACATCATAAAATCTTGGAATAAGATTTATCAGCGTAGATTTACCACTGCCTGTACTACCTATAAAAGCTATTGTTTCTCCTTTATGGGCTTTAAATGATACATTTTTAATTACCGGTTCTTCTCCATTAGGATATACAAATGAAACATTTTCAAATTCTAAAGTACCTTCATTATTAGTTTCGGTAACTCCATTAACCGGTTCTTTTATCATAGATTCTGAATTTAATATTTCTTCTATTCTCTCTGCTGATACCTGTGCTTTAGGATACATCACAAATACATTAGAAAATAACATTAAAGAAAACATTGCATGGAATAAATATTCAATAAACGCTACTAATTGCCCCACCTGTAAGCTGCCTACATTAATCATTTTACTTGCAATCCAGAATATAGCTATAATTGCCAAATTTAAAAGTAGGAAAAATGTTGGCTGTGCTACTGACATTAACTTAAATAATTTTTTTGAAATATCAGTATAATCATTATTAGCTTCTTTAAATCTTTCACTTTCATAATTATCATTACCAAATGCCCTGATTACTCTAATCCCAGTTAGATTTTCTCTTGAAATTCTATTTAGACTGTCTAAATTTTTCTGTTGTATCTGTGACCAAGGATGAGATATCTTTGCGATAAAATATACTCCTAAGATAATTAAAGGTAATGTTATAGCAAGAATACTAGATAATTTAACACTTGTGGAAAGAATCATAAATACACTTATAACAAACATAACTGGACATATCATTGCCATTTTTAAAATAGTATTAGTAAACTGCATAACTTGAAATGCATCATTAGTAGTTCTTGTTATCATCGATGAAATCCCAAACTTATCATATTCGCTATGGGAAAATTCCTGGGATTTTTTAAATATATCATTTCTTATGTCTCTTACTAGGCTTGTAGAAATTTTAGATGAAGTATATCCAAGTAATATCCTTCCCAAAACTCCTGCAACTGAAATAGCTACAATTACTATTCCCATTCTTTTTATGTATTTTATATCACTATATGCTATTCCCCTATCAATAACTACTGCCATTATAGTTGGAATACCAAGTTCAACAAGCGCAAAACCTAATACACCTATTACATTCAAAAATACAAGCATTTTATACTTTTTTAAATACTTTAAAATTAATCTCAAACTTTTCATCTCCTTTTCTATTGTTTATTTTATGTCATTTAAAATATTCTATTAATTGCATAAGAATATTATATAAAACCAAGCTCTCCTTCACTTATGATATTATAATATAAAAAAAATACTTACACCAGAAAATGGTGTAGGTATTTCCACTTTATGCCTTAACTATTTTTTTAAAGGAACTGATAGATGAGACACATAATAAAGCAAATATAGCCATGCATACTATTAAACTAGTACTATAAACATTTAACAGATCTATTTCTAAAAACTTACCTAAAGCATTAATTGCAAAAAAGCTATCTAAAGAAGCTAATGCTAAGGGAAGTATATATAATAGAGATATTTCTTTTTGTATTGCCCTTACTACATCTTTCCTTTCTGCGCCTATTTTCTTTAATACTTCATATCGCTCTTTATCTTCAAAGCCATCACTATATATTTTCATATAAATTATACTTGCAGTTGCCATCGCAAAAACTAAAAATAAAAATGAACCAATTGCATAAACAAATTTAAGCCATGTTACACTGGCTATTTCCATATTACAATTATATATTGCTGATTTATCTGACCCAAAGTTTTCCGCAAGCAGTGCTACTGTTTTATCAACCTCTTCATCAGCTGCTAATTTTATGCCAAAGAAATAAAGTTTTTCTCCTGCATCATTTAATAACTTAGGCTTTGTTTTAATAAACTGTTGAAATTTGATTAACCTCTATAAATATGGTTATAATATATAATATAA
>CAKVNP010000163.1 GCA_934777095.1 uncultured Clostridium sp.
TCCATGAAGTATCCTGTTTCTCCTAGTGAACCATAAACTTCATCTGTTGAAACATGTAAGAACTTAACTCCTTCTTTCCATGTTCCATCTTCATTTTCCCATGCATCCTTAGCACAGTTTAATAAGTTTACTGTTCCCATAACATTTGTCTTAGCAAATACTTCTGGTTCTCTTATACTTCTATCAACATGTGATTCTGCTGCAAAGTGAGCTACATAGTTTATTTCATATTTTTCAAATAATGATGATACTAATTCAGCATCGCAAATATCTCCTTGTACAAAGATATGTCTTTCATCATTTTCAACTGATTTTAAATTTTCTAAGTTTCCTGCATAAGTTAACTTATCTAAGTTAATTATTCTTATATCCTCATATTTATTTAACATGTATAACACAAAGTTTGATCCTATAAATCCAGCTCCGCCTGTTACTAAATAAGTTTTCATCTAAATTCTCCTCCTAATATACAAATGGTAAATCTTGTTCTTTTAATGGCTTATGTTTTTTATCTTTTTCAGATAATAATATATCTAATCCTTCTATAGGCCATTTAATATTTACATCAGCATCATCCCATGGAATTCCTCCATCATAATCTGGTGCATAAAAATCAGTACATTTATAATTGAAAATTGCTTCGTCTGATAAAACTACAAATCCATGTGCAAATCCTTCTGGAATATAAAATTGTCTTTTGTTATCAGCTGTTAAAAGAACACCTTCCCACTCACCATAAGTTGGAGATCCTTTTCTTAAATCAACTGCTACATCCCAAACTTCACCGTATGTGCATCTTACAAGCTTTCCTTGAGTATGCTTAGTTTGGAAGTGAAGACCTCTAAGTACACCCTTGCTAGACTTTGATTCATTATCTTGTACAAAAGTCATTGTTAAACCAGCTTCATCAAAAGCCTGTTTATTATAGCTTTCCATGAAATATCCTCTTGCATCACCAAACACTTTTGGTTCTATGATGTATAGGTCTTTAATTTTAGTTTTCTTAAATTCAAAGTTTCCCATATCTTCTTACTCCTCAATTATATCTATTAAATATTTTCCATACCCTGTTTTTAATAAAGGCTGAGCTAACTCTCTAACCTTCTCTTTAGAAATCCACCCTTGTCTATAAGCAATTTCTTCAAGGCATGCTATATAAGTTCCTTGAGTATTCTGTACTGCTTCTACAAAATTAGAAGCCTGCAGCATTGAACCATGAGTTCCCGTATCAAGCCAAGCCATACCTCTTCCTAGAAGTTCAACCTTCAATTCATTTTCTTCCATGTATACTCTATTTAAATCTGTTATTTCTAGTTCTCCTCTAGCTGAAGGCTTTAAAGCCTTAGCTTTTGCTACTACAGTATTATCATAGAAATATAACCCTGGAACTGCATATTTTGATTTTGGCACTTCAGGTTTTTCTTCTAATGAAATAACATTTCCTTCTGAATCGAATTCAACAACACCAAATGCTTTTGGATTTTGTACATAATACCCAAAAATAGTTGCTCCCTTTTTCAATTCAGCTGCTCTTTTTAAGTTATTACTGAAGCTTTGTCCATAGAAAATATTATCACCTAGTATCATTGCTACTGGTTCATTACCGATAAAATCTTCACCTATAATAAATGCTTCAGCTAATCCATTAGGCTGTTCTTGCACCGCATATTCAATATTTAATCCTAAATCAGAACCATCTCTAAATAATTCCTTAAAATTAACTATATCCCTTGGTGTAGAAATTATTAATATATCTTTAATTCCAGCCAGCATTAGTACTGACATAGGGTAATATATCATTGGTTTATCATATATTGGAACCATTTGTTTTGACATTGCTTTAGTAACTGGATAAAGTCTTGTTCCAGAACCACCAGCTAATATAATTCCTTTCATCTACAATACCTCCATTACTAATAAATTTAATCTATATATTTTTTATAATTATCCATAAATACTTTTAAAGCATCTTCCCAGTTTCTCATTTCATTTCCAATAGTGCATCTAAGCATCATATTATCAAGTGAAGAATATTCTGGTCTTTTAGCTGCAGAATTATATTCTGCCGAAGTTACCGGTAATACTTCACAATCTATTCCTGCCTCTTTTACAATTTTAGCTGCAAAATCATACCAAGAACATTCACCTTCACCTGTACAGTGATAAATTCCGTACTCTTCTGTTAAGGCAAGCTTTAATAAATGATATGCTAAATCTTCTGCATTAGTAGGATTTCCTTTTTGGTCATTTACTACAGTAAGTTTTCCTCTTTGCTTAGCTGCGTTCATTATTGTATATACGAAGTTCTTTCCAAAATATCCATAAAGCCATGCAGTACGCACGATAAAGTATTTGCTTGAAAGACTTCTTACAAATTCTTCACCTGCAAGCTTTGTTGTTCCATAAGCACTCACTGGCGCTGGAAGATCACATTCATCTAATGGAGTAGAACCAACACCGCTGAATACATAATCAGTTGATACATGTATAAGCTTTGCTCCTACTTCTTCTGAAATCATTGCTAAATTTCTAGCTCCTAATGCATTAACCTTAAACGCTAAATCCTTATGGCTTTCGCATCCATCAACATTTGTATATGCTGCACAGTTAATCACAACATCTGGAGAGGTCTTAGTAATATATTCTCTTACTTTTTGTAAATCAACTATATCTAGTTCGTCTACGTCTACACCAATAACTTCACTTTTTAATATTTCTTCAGGTACAGCACCAAGTTCTGATTTTCCTGAATTTATTATGTTTAATATCTGTTTCCCTAACTGTCCCTTTGCTCCAACTAATAATATTTTCATATTCTCACTCCAAACATATAACATTTTATTTTTAGCATGTAAATCATACTTTATTAACTAGCACTTTCATCACCAAATAACACAAAGAATGTTTTAAATATCAGCTTTATATCTAATAGATAATTTCTTTCTCTAACGTATTTTATATCCAGCTCCATCCATTCCTTAAATGGTATATTGTTTCTGCCTGATACCTGCCAAAAACATGTTATCCCTGGTAGTACTTCAAGTCTTTCCATCATCCATGGTTCAAACTGTTCTACTTCTTTTGGTAAACTTGGTCTAGGACCAACTAAGCTCATATCACCTTTAATTACATTTACTAGCTGTGGTAATTCATCAATACTTGTCTTTCTAATAAATTTTCCTACTTTAGTTATTCTAGGATCACTTTTTATTTTAAACATCGGTCCTGACATTTCATTTTGCTCTTCTAGTTCTTTTTTTAGTTCTTCCGCATTAACTACCATAGATCTAAATTTATACATTGGGAATTGTACTCCATTCTTTCCAACTCTCATTTGCTTAAAGAATACCGGCCCCTTTGAATCAATCTTTATAGCTATGGCTGTAATTATCAATATTGGGCTTAATAATATTAATCCTACTAATGATAATAAAATATCAGTAGCTCTTTTAGCTATTATATACGGTTTATATTCATTTTTCTTATTTTCATTCATCGTGTTAATCATATTCTAACTTCCTTCTCTAATTTCAAAATTAAAATGTTTATTTAAGTATTTTAATTTTTTTGAAATAGTATTTGTAATAGAATTTACACATGCTTTTAAAATGTACTAAACTCATTTTATTAAAACTCTTGATACTTTCCTGTCTATGTAAATGAATCATTTTAGCTTCTGGGAAATATACTATTTTTTTACCTTGAGCCCTTACCTTACAACATAGGTCCACATCTTCAAAATACATAAAGTATTCTTTACTAAAACCGCCAACTTGAAGAAATAATTCTCTTTTCATTAGCATGCAAGCTCCCATAACCCAATCTACTTCCATGGTGAAATTATGTTCAAAATCACTCATCAAATATTTATTATTACATTTTTCAATATATTTATCGGGCATAATTTTAGAAAATGGAGTACGGCATGCTACAAATTGACTTACAGGGATAATTCTTCTGCAAGATTGCTGCACAGTATAATCTGAATTAAGTAATTTACCTGAAAGCAGTCCTATACTATTGTCATTTTCAATTTCTTTTAACATGCTGCCGATAGCATCTTCTAAAATAATTATATCAGGATTTAAAAATAATATATATTTTCCTGATGATTTTTCAACTCCCACATTATTTCCGAACCCAAATCCATTATTCTTTTCATTCTTAAATACTTTAATATTATCAATATCTTTATACGTATTATTTAACTCTTCATAACTTTCATTTGGAGAACAATTATCAATAATTATAATTTCATAATCTATATTTCCTATATTATTTACAACTGAATCAACACACTTTAATGTTAAAGAATAATTCATAAAGTTTACTATAACAATTGATAAATATTTCTGTTTCATCATATTTAACTCCATCCTTACCACCTAATGTACCATAAAAACTATATCTTATCACTATAATTTATATCTAATAATCTCTGTGGTACTTTACCGTGTAAATTATACATTAATTGTTAATATAACACAATTAATTTCTATTTTTATTCTTTTACACATTTATTTTATAACTTTGATTTTTTCTACAATATTCTTAATAGTATCAATTAAAAATTTATCCCTTATCAATAATAAAATTCCAACATATACAGCTGCTCCAACAATTACCTGCTCTGTCATAATAACTATTCTTGAAGCTCCGCTTCTGCCTAAAAGCATTACTACTGCAAGCATTATAAGTCCACTTACCCAATACTTATATGTTGCTTTAACCCAAGTAAAATCAACAATCTTTTTGGAATAAATAAATTGAATAATTGCTCCAGTAAGCTCTGCTGCTATAGTTGATAGCACTGCCCCTATTGCACCAAACCTTGGAATTAAAATTATATTGAAGATTACGTTTATAACTGCTGCTGCAGTTACAGATTTAGTGTATTCTTTAGTTTTCCCTGTTGCTAATAAAAACTGACTGCCAAATACATTTCCTATTCCAATGATAATTATTAATACTGATGAAACAGCAGTCAAAATTGTAGCTGGTTTATATTCAGCACCAAAGAACATAGGAATAAATCTCTCGCTTACTCCCATTATACCAAAAGCCATTGGCACAGCTAAAAAAGTACTTACTGTAAATGCTTTTTTTAAATATAGCTTTACTTCATCATACTCATTTCTACTATGAAGATTAGCTATTTTAGGCAGCATTACAGTTCCTAAGGAAGTTAATACCGCTAGCAATATCCTGATTATTTTTTGAGAATAATCATAATATGATACGCTTTGAATACCAGGTCCCAATAAATCAAGCATAGTTTTATCCAGCACAGTATATATCTGCGTAGCTATCTGCGGAACAAACAATGCAAATGCAGGCATAAGATGCTTTAGTGGATGAAGATTTTTTATATTATTCAGCTTAATAATATCCTTATCTACATATACCCACATTACAATCTGTCCAAGAAGCATTGTAAAACTGTTGATAAAAATATACTTGCCCAAATCAGCAGGTGTCTTAACAAAGATAAATATTAATACAACAGAAATTACTTTTACGCATAAGCTTCTAATTGATGCATTTTTAAAATTTTCTATTCCTAAGAAATACCAAGAAATATCAATCGAATTTGCAATTAAGAAAAACCCCTGTAAAAAATAAAACCATTTATATTGACTATTTAAACAAAAAACTAATAAATATACGATATAAGCTATGATAC
>CAKVNP010000164.1 GCA_934777095.1 uncultured Clostridium sp.
AACTTATGGATAAAATAGAAAGTACAAAAGCTGATGCTGTTATCTGCGGATATCAAAGGTTTTATGATGATGGCAGTAAGCCAGTTGAAAGTGTACTTTTTAATGTTGAAGAGGAAAAAACGTATAACTCTAAAGAAATAATTGATAAGCTATTGAATTCTGAAATAAAGGGATTTTTATGGAATAAAATTTTTAAGGCTGAAAAAATAAAAGAAAGTAATTTTTATTTTGCTGAAGGAAGATTTGTTCAGGATTATTATCCTGTATTTAAGCAGCTGGTGGAAAGCAGCAGAGTAGCTTTTGTAAATGAAGAGCTATATCATTATAGATTAAGAAGTTCGTCTATTACTTTTAAAAAGGATAATAAATTATTTAATGATTATGTTTTTGCAGTAGAGAGTATTTTCGGCTACTTAAAGGATAAGGAATTTAAGCAGCAGAGCTATGAGAATTTCAAGGTTACTGTTACTTATGAAGCATTAAAGAGGTTTATTGATGCTAAATTAAAGCTAAATAGAAAAAGTTATGCTGAATTTAAGTCGTTAACTGCAAAGTATATGGATATAAGCTTAGAAGAAATAATAGCTGCAGAAACTATTAGTTTTAAGCAGAAGGTATTTCTTGTTTTATGGAAAAGTAGGCTATATCACATCATAGCTAAGTTTAGGAAGTGAAAGGGTTAATTAATGAGTGTTACATTTGTAGTATTAGGGCTGCATTTTTCAGGAGCTGAAATTGTTTTAGCAGATTATATCCAGAGAAATAGAGATATAAATGCTGAAGTTATCACTATATTTAAAAATGAGGAAGTAATAAATTCTTTTGCAGAGATAGCAGGCAAAAAAAATGTTAAATGCTTAGGTGTTCCTTATAATAGAGTGCTACTTAGGTTATTTACCGCTATTTATAGCAGGATAATAATGAAAAGATTATTAAAAGCTATAGATGGTGATATCGTTTATTTTAATAATACATATGAAGGTCTTCTTTTAGCTAAATGGATAGATAAGTTGGACAGGCCTGCTGTGCTGCATATTCATGATATGAAAAAAAGTATCAAGAACCCTTATTTGATTAGAGCTAGTGATGCTTATTTGACTAGTTTCAATAAAATTTTCACTGTATCTAAGGAATGTAAGAAATCCTGGGGGAATGAGGAAATAGAAGTAGTCTATAATGGGCTGGCTGATGAGTGGTTCTGTGAAAGTAATAGTAAAATAGATAAAATCAGCAAAGTTGGTTTTATTGGTGCATTAACTTATCGAAAAGGTGCTGATTTATTAGTAAAAGCAATGGAAGAGATTTTGGAAGAAGGAAATGATTTTACTTTTACAATTATCTATCATTTATATGATAAAAAGATTAAAGCAGAGTTAGATCAGCTTGTTTTAAAGTTTGGTACTGAAAAAATAAAAGTGTTGAGAAATGTAAGTAAGAATGAAATGAAAAAGCTATATGAAGGTATTGAATCATTAGTTGTTCCTAGCAGGGAGGATCCGTTGCCAACGGTAATTATGGAAGCGGCAGCTAAAAATGTATTATGCATTGGCAGTAATGTAGGGGGAATCCCTGAGCTTATAGGCAGTAAAAAGTGTATCTTTAAGATGGAATCTTCTGAAGAGGTAAAAGAGGCAATAATTTTTTTAGCTGGCTTAAATCAAGAAGAAATAACGGAAATTATAAAAGAAAATAAAGCACATATTAAAGAAAATTTTACTGTGGAAGCAAAGGATAATTTGATAAACAGGTATTTAGGGGAATTAGGATGAGTATTAAAAAGAATTTTTTATATAATGCTGCATATCAGATATTGTTGATGATTATGCCACTGATTACTACGCCATATATAGCCAGAGTAATTGGCGCAGAAGGTGTTGGTATACAGTCTTATACATATTCCATTGTTAATTATTTTGTACTTTTTACCATGCTGGGAGTAAATAATCATGGAAATAGAAGTATTGCCATGACTAGGGATGAAAAGGAAAAGCTTAGCAGACCTTTTTTTAGTATTTATAGCTTCCAAGTAATTATGGGTATTTTTATGCTGGCGGTATATTGCGGATATGTAATGATTTTTGTTAAGGAAAATAAAATTATTGCCATGATTCAAGTGATATATTTAATAAGCGCATTACTTGATATAAACTGGTTCTTTTTTGGTTTGGAGCAATTTAAGATTACGGTGATGAGAAATACCATTATCAAGGTTGCTACTACCTGCAGTATTTTTATCTTTGTAAGAGATAGAAATGATTTATATTTATATGCCATAATTCTAGCTTTAGGTGTTTTGTTAAGCCAAGTTATATTGTGGAAGTTTGTAGGAAGGCATATTAACTTTGTAAGAGTTTCTAAGGCAGAAGTTATAGCACAGATTAAGCCTAATTTAGTATTATTTATTCCAGTTGTAGCAATAAGCATATATAAGCTAATGGACAAGATAATGATTGGTGGACTATGCAACATGACTGAAGTTGGGTTTTATGAAAATTCGGAGAGAATTATTAATATACCATTAGGTATTATTACAGCATTAGGTACTGTAATGCTTCCAAAGATGTCTAATTTAGCAGCTAAGGATGATAATGATGCAAGTAAAAGATATATCAGGCTTTCTATGCAGTTTGTAATGTTTTTATCTATTGGGATTACTTTTGGGTTAATGGCTATCAGCAATAAGGCTGTGCCATTATTTTTAGGAAGTGAATTTAATGAATGTTCAGTACTTATCACACTTTTGTCTATTACGGTAATTTTTATTTCCTGGGCAAATGTTATCAGGACACAATATTTAATTCCACAGAAAAAGGATAGGATATATATAATTTCAACTATTTTAGGAGCAGTTGTTAATTTAGTGGTAAACATAATATTTATTAAGAGATTTGGTGCAGCAGGTGCTGTTATAGGAACTATTATGGCTGAAGGAACAGTTGCTGTATATCAAAGCTTTATGGTGAGAAAAGAACTAGAAATAAGACAGTATTTATCTAAGGGATTAATTTATTTAATTCCAGCAGCAGTTATGTTTATTGGCATTAAGTATCTTGAAAAAATTATCGATGCTTCTGACCTAATAATTGTAATAATTGATATTATAGCTGGCGGCAGTATATATCTATTATTAAGTATGGCCTGTATGATTATAATTAAAGATCCTTTAATAAGTGAATTATCAGTCAGAATAGATAATAGAAAAGAAGTAAGGGGGAGGGAGTAGTATGGAGGAAGAAATAATTGATTTACCAGCTTTGTTTGGAGCAATTAAAAGAAAGTGGTATTTAATAGTTATTATATCAGTAATCACTTCTGTAATAGGAGCTTTTATTGGTATTTATATGGTAAAGCCTTCATATGAAACAAGCACTAAGCTATATGTTGGAAAAGAAAAAGGTGATATAGGATATAATAAGGAAGATGTAGAAATGTATCAAAAGCTTACTGGTACATATGCTGAAGCAATACAAACCAAGGATTTGCTGAAAAAAGTAGTTGCAAATTCTAATTTAGATATTACAGCAGCAGAGATAAAAAGTAATTTAAAAGTCACTGCAGTAGAGGATACGCAGATAATCAGGATAGAATATAGCAGCAAAAACCCGGAGCTTGTACAAAAGATTGTATATGGAATTGTAGATGAATTTTCAATTTTATCTCAAGAAATGGTACCTAATGTGACGATAAAGGTAATAGAAACTGCTGAGGCACCTATGCAGACAGCAGAAAATGGCGGGAAAGTATATATTGCTATAGGATTTATGTTTGGTTTTATGGTCAGTCTAGGTATCATATTTATTCTTGATTATATGGACACTACGTTAAGGACAAAAGAGCAGATAGAAAAAGAATTTAAAATTAATGTTATCGGAGAAATTCAACATACTGATTTTAACAGGAGGTAACAGCAGTGCTGGTAATTGAGAGAAAACCTAATTCTATGGATGCTGAAGCTTATAGAAGTCTAAGGGCTAATGTAGAGTTTTTAGCATTAGATAAAAAACATAAAGTTATTATTATTACTAGTTATTTAGCTGGCGAGGGCAAATCTATTGTTGCTGCAAATTTAGCATATTCTTTAGCTAATGGCCATAAAAAAGTGCTGCTATTAGATTTTAATTTTAGAAATCCATCAATTCATCATAAATTTAAGTTATCTAATAGTTATGGAATGGCTGATTATTTTTTGAATGGATCAAAATTTGATGAAGTGGTAGAAGAGTATTGTGAAAATCTTTATATAGTTCCTTCAGGAATAACTTATGAAAATCCAGCAGATTTATTAAATTCTAATAAGGTAGAAGAGTTTTTAACTGAAGCAAAGGAAACAGTTGATTATATCATAATTGATACACCATCTCTTGAAACATTTGTAGATGCACAAATTATGGCGATGAAGGCTGATGGTGTAATACTAGTAACTGATTCAAAAAATACTAAGAGGGAGCAATTAGCTGAAGCAATAGATAAGATTAATAAGGCTAATGGTGATATAATTGGAATTGTCCTTAATGATGTAAAAAGAGGAAGAAATAAAAAGAGAAAAAAGAGAAACAGAAGAAAACAAGCAAATATAGGGGAAGATGAAGGTATAAAAGAAGTTCATCCAAGAAGCTATATGGAAGTATAATCAGTATTTCTTTACAAATATTTACATATAAAGATAAATACTATATAATTATAAGTAAGTATTATTGGATTAAGAAAAGATATAGAGTGGTTAACTTCGTAAAGGAGATAGGAAGAGAAATGGAAAAAAAGATAAGAAAAGCTATAATACCAGCAGCTGGACTTGGTACAAGATTTTTACCAGCAACAAAAGCACAGCCTAAGGAAATGCTGCCAATAGTAGATAAGCCTACTATACAATATATTATTGAAGAAGCAGTTGCTTCAGGAATAGAAGAAATTTTAATTATAACAGGAAGAAATAAAAAGTGTATTGAAGATCACTTTGATAAATCTGTTGAATTAGAATTAGAACTTGAAAAGAACGGAAAAACTGAAATGCTTGAAATGGTTCGTAAGATTTCAGATATGGTTGATATCCATTTTATAAGACAAAAGGAACCAAAGGGATTAGGACATGCTATATCATGTGCAAGAACTTTTGTAGGAGATGAACCTTTTGCAGTACTTTTAGGTGATGATATAGTTTATAACAATGAAAAGCCTTGCTTAAAGCAGCTTATTGACTGTTATTCTGAATATAATACTTCTGTATTAGGAGTTCAAAAAGTTTCAAAGGAAAATGTAAGCAAGTATGGAATAGTAGATGGTCTTCATATTGAAGACAGAGTTTATAAGGTAAAAGGCCTTGTAGAAAAGCCATCTATTGAAGAAGCGCCAAGTAATGTGGCTATCCTAGGAAGATATATTATAACTCCACAGATATTTGATATATTAAATGAAACTAAACCAGGAAAAGGTGGAGAAATTCAATTAACAGATGCGCTACTTAAGCTTATGGAAGAAGAAGCTATGTATGCATATGACTTTGAAGGAACAAGATATGATGTTGGAGATAAGCTTGGTTTCTTAATTGCTAATGTTGAATATGCATTAAGAAAAGAAGAGCTAAAAGACCAATTTGCTGAATACTTAAAAGCAAAAGTAAGTGAATTTTAAATTTATTTAATTATTAATAAAAGAAGCTGATATA
>CAKVNP010000165.1 GCA_934777095.1 uncultured Clostridium sp.
GGATTGAATAATAAGTATGGACATCCTCATAGAGAAATAATCCAAATGCTTGAGGAAAGAAAGATAAAATATTATAGAACAGACCTGCAAGGAGAAATATCATTTACTACTGATGGTAGTAAAATAACTGTAAAAACAGAAAAATAAAAAATGATGAATAGTAAATTATGAATTAAATAAAGGCTTCCTCTATTGAGAAAGCCTTTATTTATAGTTATTTACTAAAAACTGATGCTATTATATTTATTATGTCTTTTACTGTTTCGTAGTTTGAAAGAAGGTTGTCCTTAGCAACAATAGCTTCAGCAGTTGCTTCAGTGGCAACATCTGTTATTCCTTTTACATTGTCAGTAATTTCCACTGCATTGCTAGTTATAGCAGGCAGGGCTTTGCAGGCTTTATTGAAGTAAGAGCTATTATCGCTGACAACTTTATTAAGTCCTGAAATTAACTTGATTAATTTTACTAAAAGGATAATTAATAATACAAGTGCAGTAAAGCCTAAAACACCCATAATGCACTTAAATAAAAGTGAAACATTTATGTACATAGTCATCTCCTAATATTAAGCTTCAGTAGTTTCTTCAGCTGTTTCTACAGTTTCAACGTTTTCTTCAACAGTTTCTTCTACTTCAGGAGTTTCTTCAACTTGAGATCCTCTTTTTTCAGCTAAGTAAGCAGCTATTTTTTCTTTAGCTTCTGAAACGTTTTTCTTACCTTCTTCAACTTTTGTGTTTAATGCAGCTTTTGCAGATGAAGTCTTTTCAGATACTCTTTCTTTTGCTTCAACAGTTTTAGCAGCTATTGTTTCTCTAGTTTCTTTTCCTGATTTAGGAGCAAAAAGTATACCAGCTGTAGCTCCAGCAGTTAATCCTAATGCTGCAGTTAAAGCAGTTTGTTTTATGGCTTTAGCTTTTTTTTCTCTTTTCTTTTTGTTTATTAATTGTTGTATTTTCATATGAATTGCCTCCAAAATATCTCTTTTTATTTACTAATTATACTGGTCAGTACAAATAAAAACAAGTAAATAAAAGTAAAAGATGCATAAAAAAGTAATAAAAAAAGAGGGCGTATATAAATTTTTTTTCTTTATAGTAAATTTATAAAAAAATAAATTGGCTTAAAAAATAAAAATAACTAAAAAAATAATAAAAATCATTATAAAAATAAGTAAATATAGTTAAAAGAGAGTAAATATAGATGTGATATAGTAAAGCAAAAAGCAAATGAAAATTATTATCAATTAAAAATAAAAACATGGAGGATAAAGAATATGATGATTAATAAAAGGTTAATAAACCTTTGCAAAGAGTCAAAAAAATATATTGGACTTACCATATTTGTAAACTGGCTTTCAGTTTTATGTAATATAGTAACAATACTATTAGTAGGACAATTTATTAATAAGATATATATCGGCGAAAAGATAAATATAGATGGTAATGGCATTATATCTGCAATGAATAGTTTTAAGGTATGGGGAAGAGTATCATTATTATCAGCTGTACTGATTATTGCCATCTTATTATGTGTAAGATATTTATGCAATATTTTATATGCTATATTTTCTAGTGCTGCCTCAGCAACAGCTAGAGTAACCTTAAGAGACCTTATTTATCAGAAGCTTTTAAGGCTAGGAACAGGATATACAAAGGTTGAAAGCACGTCAGCAGTTGTACAAGTGGCAGTAGAAGGAATAGAACAGCTTGAAATATACTTTGGAAAATATCTATCACAATTTTTCTATTCACTTTTAGTACCAGTAACATTGTTTATATTTATGAGCTTTATTTCATTTAAAGCAGCATTAGTATTTATATTATCAGTCCCACTAATCCCTATATCAATTATTGCAATAATGAAAATTGCTAAAAGAATATTAAAGGATTATTGGAAAAGCTATTCAAATCTTGGGGGAACATTCTTAGAAAATCTTCAAGGGTTAACTACTTTAAAGGTTTATAATATGGACCAGGAAAGACATGAAAAAATGAATGTCGAAGCTGAAAACTTTAGAAAAATAACTATGAAAGTTTTAAGTATGCAGCTTAATTCAATAACTATTATGGATTTAGTTGCCTTTGGTGGGGCAGCGGCAGGAACAATAGTTGCTTTATTACAATTCAGCAGAGGTGAAATTCCTGTAGGCAGTCTATTTATTATAATACTTCTTTCATCAGAATTCTTTATACCATTAAGACTTTTAGGTTCATACTTCCATATTGCAATGAATGGGATGGCAGCTTCTGATAGAATGTTTGGTATTTTAGATGCAGAAGAAAGAGAAAAACCAACAGATTTAGCTGAAGTCAAAGAATTTACGGATATATCTATTGAATTAAATAATGTAGATTTCAGCTACGATGGAGAGCGAAAAGTTTTAAATAATATTAATATGAATATCACACCAGGTGGATTAACAGCTATCGTAGGGGAAAGTGGATCAGGTAAAAGTACAATAGCCTCACTAATATTAAATAACTATTCAGTAACAAGTGGGGAATTAAAAATTAATGGGGAAAATATAGATAAGTTATCGTTAGAAAGCATTTATAGCAATTTAGCAATAGTTTCAACTAACAGTTATATATTTAACGGAACTATTTTAGATAATTTATTAATAGCGAAGAAAGATGCATCTAAAGAAGAAATAGAAAGTGCATTAAAAGCGGCTAGATTATATGATTTTGTGAGTAGTCTGGAAAATGGCTTAAGCACAGATGTAGGACAAGCGGGAAGTGCTTTATCAGGAGGACAGAAGCAAAGATTAGCTTTAGCAAGAACTATCTTAGCTAATAGAGAAATGATTATCTTTGACGAAGCTACTTCAAATATAGATGTTGAAAGTGAAGAAAGTATCTGGGAATCAATTTATGAACTTTCAAATGAGAAAACTATTTTGGTAATCTCACATAGATTAGCTAATGTAAAGGAAGCTAAAAAGATTTACGTAATGAACAAAGGAAACTTAGTGGAAGAGGGAACTCATAATGAATTAATGGGCAAAGCAGGACACTACAGTGAAATGGTAAATAAACAAAATGAATTAGAAGAAATCAGGGAGGTTTGTGTGTAATGAAAAGAAGATCAGGCTTCCAGATCATGAAAAGGCTTATAGTTGAGCTAAAACCATTAGCGCCAATTATGGCAATAACAATATCAATGGGTGTTATAGGATTTTTAGCAGCTATAGCAATTGCCAGTTTTGGTGCTATCGCAATAGGTGCCGCTACAAAAGATATAACGTTTATCAGCTTTAAGGGTGCCATGATAGTAATGGCAGTATGTGCATTATTAAGAGGATTCTTAAGATATGCAGAACAATTATCAGGACATTATATCGCTTTTAAAATACTTTATATATTAAGAGATAAAATATTTACTAAGCTAAGAAAACTTGCTCCTGCAAAATTAGAAGGAGAAGAAAAAGGGAATCTTATTTCATTAATTACTAGTGATATAGAATTATTAGAAGTATTCTATGCACATACAATAGCGCCAATTTCAATCGCTATAATAACTAATACAATAATCACAGTAATTTTATTTAAGATTAATGCTATTTTTGGAATACTTTCATTAGTATTCTTCTTAATAGTAGGGCTTGTAATACCATATGTATCATCTGCAATGGGAAAGGATGCCGGCGTTGAATATAGAAATATGTTTGGTGAATGTAATAATTATATTCTTGATTCATTAAGAGGATTAAAGGAAGTATTGTTATTCCAAAACGGAGATGAAAGATTAGCTGAAATAAACAATAAATCACATAGAATAAATAAGTCTTTAGATAAGATTAAAGAACATGAAGGAATTATCAGAGCAGTTACCGATTTAACTATTATGATTGCAATATTATCTTTTGTTGGAGTAGGTGTACATCAATACTCAATAGGCAATTTAACATTTACTTGGATGGTAGTTGGGATAGTAGTAATTGCTTCATCATTTGGACCTGTTGTAGCATTAAGCAACCTTTCAAATACTCTTTTACAGACTTTTGCTTGTGCAGAAAGGCTATTTGCTTTATTAGATGAAGAGCCACATGTAGAAGAAGTAACAGAAGGATTTGAAGTAAATGGAGAGTCAATTGCTTATGACAACGTGACATTTGCTTATCCTGGAAGAAATAAAAATATATTTGATGAAACATCAATACACATTAAAAAAGGCGAAAAAGTAGCTCTTATCGGAGAAAGTGGTATAGGAAAGAGTACTTTTGTTAAGCTGATGATGAGATTCTGGGATGTTAATTCAGGTACAGTAAATGTAGACGGACAAAGTATTAAGGAAGCTAATACAGCAAGTTTAAGAAATAGCCAGACTTTAGTAAGTCAGGAAACATACCTTTTTGATGAATCTATATTAGAAAACATTAAAATAGGCAAAAAGGATGCAACTAAAGAAGAGGTTATTGAAGCGGCTAAGAAAGCATCTATCCATGATTTTATTGCAGGGCTGCCAAAAGGATATGATACAAGAGTTGGAGAACTTGGCGGTAATCTTTCTTCAGGAGAAAAGCAAAGATTAGGCTTAGCAAGAGCATTTCTAAGTGATGGAGAGGTATTAATTCTAGATGAGCCAACAAGTAATCTAGATACCTTAAACGAGGGTGAAATCTTAAAATCAATAAAAGAAAACTGTGAAGATAAGACAATTGTTCTTATTTCACATAGAAAGTCAACAACAGCAGTATGCAATAAAGTAATTAAACTTGAAAATAGCAAGCTGGTTGTTAATGAATAATATATTCAATAATGAATACTTAATTATGGTAGGAATTCCTCTAGACGAGGAATTCTTATTTAATGAATAATTGAGAATGATAATCAGTGTAATATATTTAAAGATTATTATTAATAGGTAAGGTGATTAATGATGACCAAAATAGAAAGAGAAAAACAAACAATCAAAATTATGGTTGAAATCTATTGTAAGAAGAAGCATGGATGTAAGAATGAATTATGTGGGGAATGTCAGGAATTCTTAGAATATGCACATAAAAGGTTAAGCTTCTGCAAGTTTGGTGAAGAAAAATCAACATGTTCAAGATGTCCCATTCATTGCTATAAAAAAGATATGAAAGCAAAGGCAAAAGAAATAATGAGATTTTCCGGTCCAAGAATGATATTATACAAACCTTCAGAAGTAATCAGACATGCATTAAATAAATAGGAGAAATGAGCGATGAATAAAGTTAAAAAATACTGTTATATATTAGTAGGTTTAATAGCCCTTGCCTTAGGTTCAATAGGAGTGATCTTGCCAGTCTTACCGACAACACCATTTTTACTGCTAGCCTCATTTTGCTTTGCTAAAGGCTCAGATAGATTCCATGATTGGTTTACTAATAGCAAAGTATACAAAAAACATTTAGAAACTTTTGTACAAGAAAGAGCAATGACATTAAAACAAAAAGTATGCTTATTAGTCTTTGCCGATACAATGATGGCCTTTCCATTAGTTATGGTAGATGTATTACCTATGAGAATAACACTAATAGCTTTAATTTTATTCAAATTCTATTATTTTATATTTAAGATAAAAACAATAACACCAGAGGAAAAGGCTTTAAGGGATGCAGCAAAAAAGTCAGCTGACATAGAAGCTTCAATAAATAATATTCTAAGGAGGAGCTAAA
>CAKVNP010000166.1 GCA_934777095.1 uncultured Clostridium sp.
GTTCTAGGCAAACTTATTATATTTTCTAGCGTTGAGAAGAGCAATGTCCATATAACTTAACAGATCGTAAATTCTTTAAAGGAGGAAGTTATGGATATTGTGAGAAATACCTCGAGAACTTTACAATTTATCTTTATAAAAGCTGCTTTAGATTTATTTCCTGAAAGCCAGATAACCTTAGAGCATAGCATTGGAAAATGGATTTTTGGAGAAATTCATCAAGAACATCCATTAACAGAAAAAGAAATCCAATCTATTAAAGTAAAGATGCAGGAGCTTATAAATAAAAATATACCTATAAAAAGAGTAAAGATGAAAAAAGATAAAGCTATAAATATTTTTCAAAACTATGGAATGATTGATAAGGTTGAGTTATTACAACAAAGCAGTTATAAGTTAGTTACGTTATATGAATTGGATGGAAGATATGATTACTTTTATGGTCCAATGTGGGAATCAACAGGAGTAATAAAGAATTTTGAATTACAGCCATATAACGAAGGATTTATTTTAGGATATCCTAAGGATGAAGATTTAGAAATTATAGAGCCTTTTGTTGAAAGAAAGAAGCTGACCAGTATTTTTAGAGAAACAAAAAAATGGCTGAAAATATTAGAGGTAGGTGAAGTTAGTTCATTAAATGAAAAAATCATCAAAGGTGAACTAATTGATTTAATTATGGTATCGGAAGCACTTCATGAAAAAAAGATTGCTGGCATAGCGGATATGATAACAAGCAAAAAAGAAACAAAGGTTGTATTGATTGCAGGTCCGAGCTCCTCAGGAAAGACTACTTTTGCTAATAGATTAGCAATTCAATTAAAGGTAAATGGCTATGCACCAATTCCTATTTCATTAGATGATTATTTTTTTAATCATGAGGATACTCCTAAAGATGAAAACGGGGAATATGATTTTGAAACATTAGATTCAGTAGATATTAAACTTTTTAATGAGCATTTAAATAAAATATTACAAGGCGAGGAAGTTGAAATTCCAAGTTTTAATTTCATTAAAGGTGAAAGAGAATGGCTGGGGAAAAAAATAAAGCTTCCAAAGAATGGTCTGCTAATTATAGAGGGAATTCATGGATTAAATCCAAGACTTATTTCTTCAGTGGATGATAACTGTACTTTTAAAATATATATATCAGCTTTAACACAATTAAATTTAGATAATCATAATAGAATCTCTACTACTGATGTAAGAAGAATAAGAAGAATTGTTAGGGATATGCTATCAAGGGGAAAAGATGCAGAAGCTACCTTAATGATGTGGCCTAAAATTAAAGCTGGCGAAGAAAAAAATATTTTTATTTATCAAGAAGAAGCTGATGTTATGTTTAATTCAACTTTAGTGTATGAATTATGTGTACTAAAAAAATATGCATTGGAAGAATTGGACAAGGTTGGTGCAGATAGTCCTGTATATGAAGAAGTTAAAAGATTAAAAACTTTTTTAGGATTTTTTAAAGAAATAGATAAAAGCCTGGTACCACAAAATTCGATATTAAGGGAATTTATCGGTGGAAGCATTTTTTATAAGTACTAGAAAAATAGTGGGAATTTTGTTAAATTTATATAATAAACCACATATTAAAAGGAAATTAATTATAAATTATGGATGATGAATTAAAAAAGAATGCCTTATGAGTTTCAACCACAATTCATCATTCATAATTAAAATTATGAATTAAATAATAATAATTATGTGAGTAGAAGAAAGTGAGTAGGTAATTATGAAAAGTGTAGGTGTTTTTGATATTTTAGGTCCAATAATGATTGGTCCATCGTCATCCCATACTGCAGGAGCAGCAAGACTTGGAAAGGTTGCAAGGTCGATTGCTTGCGAAGATATAAATAAAGTAACGTTTCTATTGCATGGATCTTTTGCAAAAACGTATAAAGGTCATGGAACTGATCGTGCATTAGCTGCTGGAATTTTAGGGATGGAGCCAAGTGATATAAGATTAAGAGATGCATTAGATATTGCAAAGGAACAAGGTATAGAAATTAAGTTTCAAGAAGCAGATTTAGGTGATGTACATCCTAATACAGTTAAGTTTCTTATTGAAGGAAAAGAAGGAGCTCATTATGAAGTTATGGGTTCATCAATTGGCGGAGGAAGTATTTTAGTAACTGAAGTAAATGGAAACAGTGTAGAATTTAATGGGCAATATCCGACATTAATAATATCTCATATGGATGTACCTGGAATGGTATCTAAAGTGGCTACTTTATTATATGATATGGATATAAATATAGCGTTTATGAAAGTAGTAAGAAGCCAAAAGGGAAGGGAAGCAAATATGATTTTTGAGCTTGATCATGAAGTTTCTGAAGAAGCTCTAGACCAAATTAAGTTATTAGGAAATATCAATAAAGTAATAATGATTAACCCAATTAAGGATGGTGAATAGGATGATTGCAAGATCTGGAGAAGAATTATTAAGAATATGTGAAAAAGAAAATATTTCTTTAAGCGAATATGCTATAAGAGTTGAAATGGAGAATAATGATATCTCAAGAGAAGATGCATACATAAAAATGAAAAAGGTCCTTGAAACAATGAAAAAGGGTGCAAATGAAGGTCGTGAAAAAGAGGTGCATTCTGTAACTGGTCTTATTGGCGGCGATGGATATAAGATGGAACAATACCTAAAAAAGGGACAAACTCTTACAGGTGAAGTAACAGTAAAAGCTATGGCAATGGCATTATCATCTTCGGAAGTAAATGCTGCTATGGGAAAAATAGTTGCTTGTCCAACTGCTGGTTCATGTGGTATTTTACCTGCCGTTATTTTATCAGCAGGAGAAAAGCTTAATAAAAGTGATGATGAATTAGTAGAAGCTCTATTTGCTTCTTCAGCAGTAGGTATGATAATCGGCATGAATGCTACACTTTCAGGAGCAGAAGGAGGATGTCAGGCTGAATGTGGATCTGCATCTGCCATGGGAGCAGCTGCTGTAGTATCAATGATGGGTGGAACACCTAAAATGAGTTTAGATGCTGGAGCTATAGTACTTAAGAATATATTAGGTTTAGTATGTGATCCAGTGGCAGGTTTAGTAGAAATTCCTTGTGCTAAGAGAAATGCAGCTGGAGCAATAAGTGCATTGTGTACAGCAGATTTAGTAATGGCTGGAGTTGTATCACATATCCCATTTGATGATGCAGTAACGGCTATGTATCAGGTTGGAAAGAGTCTTCCATCAGCATTAAGAGAAACTGCTTTAGGTGGTGTGGCTATAACTAAAGCAGGATTAGTTCTTAAAAAGAAAGTATTTGGGGATGAAGAATAATGTCAGATTCAGGAGCTATAGCTCCTGTTTTTTCATATAAAAATACAATATATTACAAAAAGTTATCTCAAAAATCAATGATATGGAATATGGTATAGTAGGCAATTTTATACTCAAGGTTATAAAGTGAGGATAATATGATGAAATTAAGAAAGGAATCAATTGCCAGAGTTTTGAAAAAACAAAAAGAAGAGAGACCATTAATTCATTGTATGTCTGATATAAGCAAATCCAATGATTTAGAACAATCTTTGCTCTGCTTTGGAGGTAGATGTATAATGGCCTATGGGATTGAAGAAGTATATGAGATAACATCCATAAGCAATGGATTGCTAATAGGATTAGGTGCATTGGATAATAGTAAGATATTAGCTATGGAAAAATCATTGAGAGTAGCAAAGAAGAAGAATATCCCTGTAATTTTAGATATAAATGGAGTAAACTATTCTATTTATCGAAGAAATACGGCATTGAGCTTTTTAAATAGATACAATATAGATATAATTAAAGGAACAGATGAAGAAATCAAAGGTCTTATAAATAGCCAGAAGCATCATAAAAACAAAGAAAAAGACGGTAATATGAAAAATAATTATAGAGATTTTGCAAGAAAAAATAAAGTGTTTTTAGTAGTTAAGGATGAAGTCTGCTATATTACTGATGGTTTTAGTGAATTTAATATAAGTAATGGATCTAAGGGGCTTGAAAAAATATTTTATATGGAAGAAATATTTACAGGGATGTTAGCTGTTACTACAGCTATCTGTGAAAGCAGGGAAGAAAAGCTTGAAGGATTATTAATAGCAATTTTAGCTTTTACTATCAGCCAGGAATTTGCAGAAGAAAAATTAGCAGAGAGCGGTATAATTAACTTAAAAGAAAGTTTCTTTAAAAGTATCATGGAAATTGATGCTGAGAAAATAGATACCTATGGAAAAATTATTTATGAGTTTAAGGGACAGGATCTTTTAAAAGATAAAAAGTCCTAGTAAAAAAAGAGGTCAGTTAAATTGTCCTCTTTTTTTGCTTAACTTATTAATTTAGTGGAAAAAATATGATATAGTTAATAAATAAATATATGATTATCAGGAGGAATGAAAATGGCAGTAAAAATGTTACATACTTGTATAAGAGTAAAGGATTTAGATAAATCAATGGAGTTCTATAGAAATGTTTTAGGCTTAGTTGAAACTAATAGAAAGGAATTCCCAGAACATAAATTTTCTTTAGTTTATTTATCTGATAAAGAGGGTGGATATGAGCTAGAATTAACATATAATTATGATCAGGAAGTTCCTTATGAATTAGGAAATGGCTTCAGTCATATAGCTATTGGTGCACCAAATATAGAAGAATTAAGACAAAGGCATATGGACTTAGGATATGAAGTTACACCATTAAAAGGATTACCAGGACAACCGCCAAGATACTACTTTGTAACAGATCCAGATGGATACAAAGTTGAAGTAATCAGAACAGAAATTTAGTTCTACAGGGGTTTTTATGGAAGAGGATTTTGAGTATTTTAAATTTAAATCAATAATAAATTGTAATGATGAGAAGAATAATGATGATGTCTGCTTTGTATTTTATGAGGGTGAATTAATAGTAAAATATGAAGAGAATGAAATAGCAATTTTAAAGAGGGAAGATATTAAAGAACTGGGTGCTGAAGTTGAAAAGGATTATTGCTTTGGTGAATATAATATTGGAAAATGTTATATTGTGGAATGCAGTGAGATAAATAGGTTTCCAGGGAAATTTAAAATAATTTCTTTATATCAATTAGGTCAAATTGTTGATGAAGAGATTTTCTTTATTGCAGGGAGAGCAAACCATATTTTAAATTGGGATAATACACATAAATATTGTAGCCGCTGTGGAGCTGAAAATATAAATAAAGAAGATGAAAGAGCAAAAGTATGCTCCAAATGTGGAGCAGTAAGCTATCCAGTAATCTGTCCAGCTATTATTGTTGCAATTACCAAAGGTGATGAAATTCTTTTAGCACATAATAGCAATTTTGAAGAAAATATGTATAGTATAATTGCTGGTTATGTAGATGCAGGTGAAGATTTAGAAAGTTGTGTAAAAAGAGAAGTATTTGAAGAAATAGGAATTAAGGTTAAAAATATTAGATATTATGGTAATCAGACCTGGTCTTTTCCAAACTCTTTAATGATAGGATTTTTTGCAGAATATGAAAGTGGAGAAATCACAGTTGATGGAAAAGAAATTCTTGATGCAGCCTGGTTTACTAAAGATAATCTACCAAACTTACCAAAGAAAATGTCTATTGCAAGAAAAATGATAGATTGTTTTATAGAGACAAAATAA
>CAKVNP010000167.1 GCA_934777095.1 uncultured Clostridium sp.
AAGCTAGATTATATAAAATTTAAGTAAAAAGAGTATAAGGGGGAAAATAAAATGAGTAAAGAAAAGAAAAAAGGAAAAGTACTTTCATTTGATTTTTGGCAAAAATTTGGTAAAACATTAATGGTAGTTATAGCTGTTATGCCAGCAGCTGGTTTAATGATTTGTGCAGCAAAATTATTAACAATGTATTTTGATGCACAATTCATCACTACAGTAGCTAACGTATTAGATAATATTGGATGGGCGATAATAGGTAATTTACATATCCTATTTGCTGTCGCTATCGGTGGTTCATGGGCTAAAGAAAGAGCTGGTGGAGCATTTGCCGGATTACTTTCATTCATACTAATTAACCGTATTACAGGCGCTATCTTTGGTGTTTCTTCAGAAATGTTATCAGATAGCACTGCAACAGTTAAATCTTTATTAGGAGCAACATTAACAGTTCCAGATTACTTTACTTCTATATTAGGATCACCAGCGCTTAATATGGGTGTGTTTGTTGGTATTATTGCAGGTTTCTTAGGTGCAGTATTATATAATAAATACTACAACTATAGTAAACTTCCACAAGCGTTAAGCTTCTTTAATGGTAAAAGATTTGTACCTTTCGTAGTAATTTTATGGTCAACAGTAGTAGCAGTAGCACTTTCAATTATCTGGCCTTTTGCACAAGGAGCTTTAAATAGCTTTGGTATCTGGCTTGCTAATTCAAGAGATAGTGCACCAATTTTAGCACCATTCGTATATGGATGTTTAGAACGTTTATTATTACCATTTGGTTTACATCACATGTTAACAGTTCCAGTAAACTACACAGAACTTGGTGGAGTTTATACAACACTTACAGGTGCTGCAGCAGGAACAGTAGTTGCAGGACAAGATCCATTATGGTTTGCATGGATTACTGATTTAATTAACTTAAAGAAAGCAGGCGATATGACAACATATCAAACATTAATTGATACAGTAGTGCCAGCTAGATTCAAAGTAGGACAAGTAATACTTTCTACAGCTTCATTATTAGGGATAGCTTTAGCCATGTATGTAAACGTTGATAAGGATAAGAAGAAAAAATACAAATCAATGTTCATATCAATAGGACTTGCAGTATTCTTAACAGGTGTAAGTGAACCAATCGAATTCTTATTTATGTTCCTTTCACCAGTACTATATGTAGTATATGCAGTAATCACAGGTATAGGATTTGCAATTGCAGATTTATTTAACCTAAGAGTACATGCTTTTGGAGCAATCGAATTATTAGCTAGAATTCCTATGCTTGTAAATGCAGGGTTAGTTGGCGATGTAATAAACTTTGTAATAGCATGTGCAGCTTTCTTTGGACTTAACTTTGGAGTATTTAACTTCTGTATCAAGAAATTAAACATTCCTACACCAGGAAGACTTGGTAACTATGATGAGGATGAGAAGGTTGAAAATGGAGCAAAGAACGGTGGAGCAACATCAAATGATGCACAAGCTTTAGCAATTATTTCTTTACTAGGTGAAAAAGAAAACATTGAAGAAGTAGATGCTTGCATGACTAGATTAAGAGTTACTGTTAAAGATAAATCAAAAGTAGCAGATGAAGCAGCATGGAAAAAGAATGGAGCTTTAGGTCTTATTCTTAAGGATAAAGGTATACAAGCAATATACGGACCAAAAGCTGACGTATTAAAATCAAATATTTTAGATATTATAGGAGAGTAAAGAAGAATGAAGTTTTTAACATTAAATTGCCACTCATGGCAGGAAAAAGATCAAATAGAGAAAATTAAAAAAGTTGCTTCCATGATTAAAGAGATGCAATATGATGTTATAGCGCTTCAGGAAGTCAGCCAACATAAAGATTCTAAGATATATAAAGATAATATTAAAGAAGATAATTATGTAAAAGTATTATTAGATGAACTTAAGAAAATTAATGTTGATAACTACGATTATGTATGGGATTTCTCACATATGGGTTACGACATTTATGAAGAGGGATTAGCAATACTTACTAGACATAAAATAGTAGAAAAAGATTCTTTCTATATTTCAAAAGATAAGACAATAACAAACTACAAAAGCAGAAAAATAGTAAAAGCAACTATTGAAATTGACGGTGAAAACATTGATTTTTATAGCTGTCATTTAGGTTGGTGGAATGATGAAACAGAACCGTTTAAGGATCAGGCCGATACATTAAAGAAAATGATTGATTTTACTAAAAAGAACTTTATTATGGGAGACTTTAATAATGATGCATTTGTAAGGAATGAAGGATATGATTATTTATTGTCACTTGGATTAAAGGATACATTCCTTTTAGCAGCAGATAAAGATTCAGGAGTAACAGCTAGTGGAGAAATAGATGGCTGGGAAAAATCATTAAGCAATAAAAGGTTAGATTTAATATTAACTAATAGTAATGATGATATTAAAACTAGTAAAGTATTGTTTAATACAAAAGAAACAATAGTTTCAGATCATTATGGTGTGTTTATTGAAATATAGATAAAGGGAAGAGAGCTATTACCAAGGTAATAGCTCTCTTTTTGTGTAATAAATTGTGTTTAATTTAGGTTATTTTAGTCCTTGTTCGTACTGTTCAACCATTTTCTTAACCATTTCTCCACCAACGCTTCCGCATTGTTTAGAAGTAAGGTTACCATTGTAGTCTGAGAAAGGAACTCCCATTTCACTTGCTACTTGGTTTTTGAATTGAGATAAACCGTTTTTTGCTTCTGGAACTAATTTTTGAGCCATTCAATGACCCTCCTTAAATAAACTTAATTTATTTTATTTTGTAAGCTCTTCTGCTTACACTAGTATTATGTGCAGCTGAAGTTTATATAACCTATAAAAACAAAGGTAATAGAGGAAAAATTGTTAATAAAAATGCAAACTTTAGAAAAACAAGAAAAATAATAAATTAATAATAGATTAGAAAAATGAATCCTATCTATTACCAAAGGTAATCGACTGATCTGCTTTAGCACTTTACACTTTGCCACCGGCAATAACACTCTAGAATATAAAATAATATAAAATTTCCGTGAAGGGATTTTCTCCATATTGCATCTATTACCAAAGGTAATCTGTTGACCTGCTTTAGCACTTTACACTTTGCCACAGGCAATAACACTCTAAAACATAAATTAATATAAAATTTCCCTAAAGGAATTTTCTCCTTACCGCAACTATTGCCAAAGGCAATCAACTAGCTTTGCCAAGCAACTACTCTCTCTAAAATAAAAAGAAATTCCCCTAAGGGAATTTCCTCCTTCTACCTAGCCTTGGCCAACATTCACTTTAACATTTACTTCGTGTAGAAGAAAATGTTAACTTCTTCTCATTTTATTTACCGCCCCAACTATTGGAATAGCAATAACAGCAGAAAGTATTGCTTCAGCAACACCGTTTGTACCGATAACTGTAAGTAATGCTCCACCAACCATGTCAGTAGAGATATTTTTAGCAGCTGCATATCTTTCTAAATAGATTAAATAAGTTAATCCTAAAACACCAATAGTATTTGTTAAAGTACCAGCAATAGCAGCAATACCAACTGTAAGTGATTTGTTTTTAAACTTATTCTTTAAAAAATTATAAACATAATATGAAACAATACCAATCATTATTCTTGGAACTAAAGCAATTAGTGGATTCCAAAAGATAAAAGATGTCAGATTTGGCGTGGTGAAATTTTGATACATAGAAAATAATCCAAAAATAAGTCCGATAGTTCCACCAACAACTGGTCCTTCTAAAATTGCTCCAATAATTACTGGTATATGCATAATAGTTAAATTAATAACAGGTAGATGAATTATACCAAGAGGAGTAATACCTAAGAAAATGGATATTCCTCCAAGCATTCCTATAATAACAAGTTTCTTTATTCTGTTTGATGAGTATGCTGAGTTATTCATTATAAGTCCTCCTAAAACTAATGTTCTTCAATTATTTTTCTGGCATTATTAAAGCACATATTAGATAGATTACAAATGTAGGAGGGAAAGCAAATAAAAGTATTAATGCAATTATCCTCACAACTGTTACATCTAAATTAAGATAGTCTGCAAATCCATTACAGACTCCACAGATTTTTTTACCAAAATTAATTTTACATAATTTCTTCTCCATACAAATCTCCTCATAAATATTATTAAATTATCAACATTAATTATATTTTGAAATTGGTTTAATAACAATATTTTTATGCAAAATTAAATAAAATACTCCATTATTTAGTAGATAATATTAAAATTATATTAAATGTCATGAAAAACTTGAATACTATTATTATTTTAATATAAAATATAACAGATAAAAAAGAAAGTTTAGGAGAAATATTTATGGAATTATTTAAAATAAAAGATTTGGTTTTTAAAAAAGAAGAGTTTTTGGATGATATATCAGAATTTGAAGATATTATATTAATATTGCAGGATATGCAGAATGAACTTACATATGATGAAATTGAATGTGTTGGAGAAAATGACTGCTGTAATAAGACTAACAAGAATTACGTGGTGGAGATTCATGGGTTTATTAATAGTGAAGATGAATTTATTACACAAGAAGAACTAGAAAAAGGTGGTGTGAAAATAGAAGGAGAAAATCTAGATCTATTTGTCATAAGAGTTTATATGTGTGTTCAATGTGGCAAATGGATTATAGATATTTTAGAATAAGATGAATAAATCATTAATTACACAAATAAAAAATAATATTTTAGGCATTGTACAGTCAGTAAAAAAGCATGATAATAAAGTATATATAAAGAAATCCGTACAGCTTTTTATAATAATCCTATCAATTTTTGTAATAGGGGTAGTGTCTATATCGTTACTGCAAAAGTCACAGACTAAAGAAGAGTGTTTAGCAAATTTTACGAAGTATTTATGTACTAATGAAAATAAATTGAGCAAGGTGCTTTATGTAGATGATAGAAGTGTTTCAGGAGAAAAACTACAGCCTATCATGGATTATTATAATGAAAATGAAGAGAGTAGAAAACAGTTAATAGCAGATCTTACAAAGAAGAATATTAGTGGTGGCTTTGAAGTAAAGCTGAAAAAAAATATTTTAAGTAAAAAGTACTACATTAATCTTAAGACTGTAGAAGTATCTTTCTTTAGTGATGAGGATAAGATAAATATCATTCTTGGAAATGATAAAAATATTGAACAAAACAAGAAATATACTTTAGTACCAGGATTGTATAAGGTTAAGACCATAATAAATAACAAATATGGTGAGATAAAAAAAGAAACACAATTGGAGATATTCCAGGATGGGAAGATAAAGGTTGATGCAGGCGGGGAATATATTACGATTTATTCAAATTTTGCTGATGCATCAGTATATCTAAATGACCAAGATACAGGACTTAAGGTGGAAGAAATAAAAGATTTTGGTCCCTTACCAGCTAATACTATGGTATATTTATCAAGAAAGTTCCCATGGGGAACCATAAAGAGTGAAAAAGTGCCAATAAGTAATTATCTTAATTTAGAAATAAATATGGCTAATGATGAATTAATTTCAAATATAACTGATTCTTTACAAGTTTTTTATAGCTCTTTATTTGAGGCATTAAATAATAAAGATAAAACTATGATAGAAAATTGCAGTGAAGAGGGT
>CAKVNP010000168.1 GCA_934777095.1 uncultured Clostridium sp.
TATCTTGAAAAGTATATGCCTAAGGGAGAGGAAGAGTAGAATATGGCAAAATTAAATGTCAATCCTACTAGAATGGAACTGTCTAAGCTTAAAAAAAGATTAGCAACATCTACAAGAAGCCATAAGCTTCTTAAAGATAAACAAGATGAGTTAATGAGACAATTCATAAGCCTTGTTAAATATAACAATGAGCTTAGAAAAGAAGTTGAAGCTGAGCTTGAAGGTTCTTTTAAGGATTTCGTTATGGCAAGTGCTGTAATGAGTTCTGAATTCTTAGAAGAGGCAGTTGCTTATCCAAAAGACAGTATATCTGTTGAAGTAGGAACAAAAAACATAATGAGCGTTAATGTTCCAAAAATGAACTTCCACAGACAACTTCAAGATGATGAAGGCGGTATATTCCCATATGGTTTTGCAAATACATCTTCAGAGCTTGACGACGCAATTACAAAGCTGTATTCAATATTCCCTAAATTGCTTGAATTAGCAGAAGTGGAAAAATCAACTCAGCTAATGGCTGATGAAATAGAAAAGACTAGAAGAAGAGTTAATGCCCTTGAGTATATGACTATCCCTCAATTAGAGGAAACTATCAAATTCATCAGAATGAAACTTGATGAAAATGAAAGAGGAGCTTTAACTAGATTAATGAAAGTTAAAGAAATGATTCAAAGTCAAAACTAGTTTTTATAAAAAAGGAGAGAAATTATTATTTTTCTCCTTTTTTTATTTATTTTTGGTAACATTTATGACAAACTTTAGATTAATAATTGAAAATATGTTATAGAAATAGTATAATTTTAAAAAGGGCTAATTATAAAGCACTAAAAATTAAGGAGACTTTTGATGAATTATTTATTAGCATTTTTATTGGCTTTTTCAATAGTTGCAATATTAACACCTATACTAATGAAATTGTCAATTCGATATAACTTTACAGATAAACCGACAAAAAGAAAAAAGCATAGAGGACCAATTCCACTTTGTGGAGGTATTTCGATGTTTATCGGATACTTTATTGTATACTTCCTAGCTTTTAGGAATCATCCATTTGATGAAAAGTATGGCATTTTTATCGGTAGCTTACTTATTTTACTTATTGGTATAGTTGATGACCATTATAAAAGCCGAGGTAAAGAATTTGGTATTTTACCAAGATTGATAGTTCAGCTGTTTGCAGCAATCATAGTATTTATCTCAGGAGTATCATTTAATGGATTTACTAATCCTTTTACAGGAATATATATAACACTGCCAATTACTGTGCAATTCTTCTTAACAATTACCTGGATCTTTGGAGTTACGACTGTAATTAACTGGTCAGATGGAATGGATGGATTAGCTGGTGGGTTATCATTTATTTCATCAATAACCTTTGCTGTAACAGCAATTATATTAAAACAGCCGCCATCATTATATTTTTCTCTTATTATGGCAGGAGTAATTTTAGGATTTTTGGTATATAATAGATACCCTGCAAGAGTGTTTATGGGTGATTCAGGAGCAAACTTCTTAGGATTTATCTTAAGTATAATAGCTTTAGATGGAGCATTTAAACAAGCTACTATTTTAAGCCTTATGATACCGATATTTGCTTTAGCAGTACCTATTTTTGATAATTTATTTGTTGTATTTAAGAGATTTAGTGAAGGTAAGCCGGTTTATCAGGCAGATAGAAGCCAGATTCATTTCAGGCTTCAGGAAAAAGGATTGTCTAATAGACAGATAGTTACATATCTTAGTATTATAAGTATTAGTTGTGGAATAATTTCTATAATATTATTATTTATAATGTAATATATTTAAAGTAAGAATAAAAATTGAATATTGCTTATCAAGAGTGGTGGAGGGACTGGCCCTATGAAACCCAGCAACCTGATTTCAATGATGAATGATGAATGATGAATTTGGGATAGAACTCCTTAGGAGTTCTTAAAAAATAAATTTAAGAAATTCCTAGAGGAATTTAAACTTTAATTCATAATTCGTAATTCATAATTCTGCATTGAATTTCGTGGTGCTAATTCCAACAGTTAATCTGAAAGATAAGAATATAATTTAAGTATTAAAAAGCCTAAAGCATATTCTTTAGGCTTTTTTTATATATTTTTTTGAGGTATGAATAAAAAGGGGGGGCAATTTATGAAAATTAATAATTTATTTGAAGATAGAAAAGTGGTGTATTCTTTAGAGGTTTTTCCACCTAAGCCAACATCACCTATCGAAACTGTATATAATATGCTGGAAGATTTAAAAGGGGTAAATCCAGATTTTATTAGTGTAACATATTGGGCCGGTGGAGCTAGCAGCAGCAATAGGACATTAGAAATAGCATCATTAATCAAGCATAAGTACAACGTAGAGCCTATGGCACATTTAACATGTATTGATTCTTCGAAAGAGGAAATTAAAGAAATCTTAGATAGGCTTAAAGCAGAAGGAATAGAAAATATTTTAGCTCTTAGGGGAGACGGCTGTGAGCAGGATCAATCTAGAATCAGGGACTTTTCATATGCATCTGAATTAATTGATTTTATTAAAAAGAATGGTGACTTTAATGTAGTATCAGCTTGTTATCCAGAAGGGCATATAAATTGTAAAAACTTATTAAAGGATATAGAATATCTGAAAAATAAACAGGAAGTAGGGGCAACACATTTTATAACACAGTTATTTTTTGATAATGAATATTTCTATGAATTTTTAGATAAGGCAGAGGGAAAAGGAATTACTATTCCAATCCAGGCTGGGATAATGCCGGTTGTTAATAAAAAGCAGATTGAAAGAATAACAGGATTATGTGGTGCTACTATTCCTAAAAAGTTTATTAAGATAATGGAAAGGTATGAGCATGATAGGATTGCATTAAGAGATGCTGGTATAGCTTATGCTTCTGAGCAGATTATAGATTTAGTTTCATCTGGTGCAAGGGGAATTCATTTATATAGTATGAATAATCCATATGTTGCAAAAAGTATAACTAATAGTATTAGTTCAATATTACAATCAATTAATAATTAGGAGGTTTAAGAGATGGAGAAGGTTGAGAGTTTTGAATTAGATCACAATAAGGTAAAAGCACCATATATAAGAAAGTGCTGTCTTTTAGAGGGGGAAAAAGGGGACAAAGTAACAAAGTTTGATTTAAGGTTTTTACAGCCTAATGTAGAAAGCTTTGGTACGGCAGCTATGCATGGACTTGAGCACTTATTAGCTTATGAATTAAGAAGAAATGTTAAGGGGATAATAGATTTATCACCAATGGGCTGTAGGACAGGATTTTATTTAACTATCTGGGGAGATAGAGAAGCAGCGGAAATTAAAGATGCTTTAGAAAATGCTTTAAGGGTAGTATTAGCTGCTGATGAAATACCAGCTGCGAACTCAGTGCAATGCGGAAACTATAAGGATCTTTCACTATTTGGCGCAAAAGAATACGCTAAAAAAGTACTAGAAACAGGATTCTCCTTAAATATTTACGGAGAAGATTAGTTTAAGTAAATAATGAACATAAAGTAATGATGAATGATGGATGATGAACTTTAATCATTCATAATCCATCATTCATCATTAAAAAAAAAGGGGGGGTATTATGTGTAATTATAAAATAGATAAAAATGAAATATTAAGATATTTAGGCTATAGAGAGCAGGAGATAAGTGAAGAATTAGAAGTACTTATAAATATGTGTAGGAATGAAACTGCTATAAAAAGTAAGCCTAGATATATTTATGAGTATTTTGAACTGGAAAGCTCAGAAGAAAATATTAAAGTTAAGGGCAGTGATGTTTATTTTCCAGGAAAAGATATCAAAAAACATCTTGGAAAAGCAGACAAATGTTGTATTATGGCAGTAACATTGGGACAAGATATTGAAAGATATATTAAGATGGTAGAAAAAATAGATCTGACTAAGGCTATTATATTAGATGCCTGTGCCACAACATTAGTTGAGGAAATTTGTGATGAAGCAGAAGAGTCAATAAGAAGCAATATTGAAAATGGTAAATTTATTACTTCGAGATTTAGTCCAGGGTATGGAGACCTTCCTATATGTTTACAGAAGGATATTATAAATATACTTATGACAGATAAAAAAATTGGTCTCACTGTATCATCACATAATTTATTAATGCCAAGAAAATCTGTTACAGCAATAATAGGCATAGGAGAAGAGGAAATAGCTAGCAGCTATAATAAATGTGAAAGATGCAGTAATAAAACATGTATTTATAGGAATAGGGGGCAAAAGTGTGGATATTAGAGAGAAAGTAGGAAAAGAAATAATTTTATTCGATGGCGCAATGGGGACTATGCTGCAGAATAGAGGATTAAAATTAGGTGAAAATCCAGAAATATTAAATTTCACAAATGAAAATATAATTGCTGATATTTATCAGGAATATATTAAAAGCGGAGCTAAAGTAATTACAACTAATACATTTGGGGCCAATGAACTCAAATTAAAAAATACTGGCTATTCTGTAGAGGAAGTGTATAGTCAGGCAATAGGAATAGCTAAGGAATCTAGAAAGGATGAAGAAATATATATTGCAGCAGATATAGGTCCAATAGGTGAGCTTTTAGCCCCAATGGGTACTTTGAGTTTTGATAATGCATATGAAATATTTAAAAGACAGGTAGTTGCAGCAGAGGAAGCTGGGGCAGATTTATTATTAATTGAAACAATGACAGATTTATATGAAGTGAAAGCAGCTATATTGGCGGCTAAAGAAAACACTAATTTGCCAGTATTTTGCACAATGAGTTTTGAAGCAGAAGGCAGAACATTTACTGGATGTACCCCTTCAACGATGGCAATTACTATTGAAGGATTAGGTGCAGATGCTATAGGAGTAAACTGCTCGTTAGGACCAGCTGAAATATTAGAGGTGATTAGTGAAATGAAAAAATGGACTAATCTGCCTTTGATGGTGCAGCCTAATGCAGGACTTCCTAATATGCTTTTAGGAAAGGCTGTCTATGATATTTCTTCAAAGGAATTTTCTGAGGGGATTAGTAGATTATTAGACGAAGGAGTAGCCATTATAGGGGGATGCTGTGGTACAACTCCACAGTATATAAGTGAAATAAATAAATTAATTAAGGATAGGCAGATAACTAAGAGAGAAGAAATCTTAAAATGTGCAATTTGTTCTTCAACTAAGACAGTGGAAATTGATAGCGTAAGAGTAGTCGGAGAAAGGATAAATCCTACCGGCAAGAAACTTTTTAAAGAAGCATTAAGAAATGGGGATATGGATTATATTTTAAGACAAGGTATTGAACAAATTGAGGCAGGTGCTGAAGTTTTAGATGTAAATGTAGGACTTCCGGAAATTGATGAAATAAAGTGGATGAAATCAGCTATAGTAGAGCTACAGGGAATTATTGATGCGCCGCTACAAATTGATTCTACAAATAAAGATGTTATTGAAAATGGTTTGAGATATTACAATGGGAAACCTATTTTGAACTCTATAAATGGGGAGGATGAAGTATTAGACAGTATACTTCCTTTAGTAAAGAAATATGGTTCAGCAGTAATTGGGTTGACCTTAGATAAAAAAGGGATACCTGAAACAGCAGAAGAAAGGTTAAAGATAGCAGAAAAAATATTAAATAAAGCATTATCA
>CAKVNP010000169.1 GCA_934777095.1 uncultured Clostridium sp.
TATTTATACATATGAAAAGAGAAAGCCAATAGCTAAAAAAATATAAAATGAGAATTGGATAAAATAAAATTGCTTATACTATGGATGAGGTGAGAAATATGTATCCTAGTATTGGTGTTAACCTAAGTAAAGAAATTAAATCCATGATGCGAAGAGTAAAAATTCCAGCAACAACACATGTAGAAGAATGTATTTATTGCTGCGATAGTGATGATGAATATGATTTTTGTCGTGATGAAGCAGAATTAAATTGTGCTCATGAAGATTATTGTAATGAAGATGATTGTAGCTGCAGCATAAAGGATTATTTAAATTTTGATTTTAAAGTAGCTACATATCTGGGAATTGGACTTGCAATTGGTGTTGTTATTACTTCTTTATTTAAAAAGTATTAATGGATAAGTAAAGACTGGATCAGATTCAATTCTGGGCAGTCTTTTTAAATAGATAAAGCTGTATATCTTTGAAATTTAATTTCGAGGAAATACAGCTTTTTTGCCTTTTAACTAGCAGGCATGTAAAGTATTTTATTATTAATAAATACTAATATTTATTATTTCTATAAAAAGAAAAATTAGGATTTTTATGTCTTATTTGATGAAGATAGTTCTGATAAATAAATTTTCTTAAAAATTCATTTTGTTCAATATCCATTAAATCAAAAGAGCATCCATAATAGTGCATGTTGTTCTCTTGGTATTTTCTTCTAGTAGTTGTTAAAAGATTAATTGATTTACCATCTAACGGGAAATTTATATTAAAGTGCACATTTTCAGGTATATCTAAAAATGACTCTAATAATATGCCATCTATACTTATATTTTTAGCTTTCATTAATATAGGCTTGCTTAAAGCAATTTCTTCATTTGAATTCTTAATAATCTTGTTAACATTAAGAGAGATGCTTGTTGTTATCCTAGGATGTTTTCTTCTTTGAGTTTCTTGTATAAATACTAAGGAATCTATATCAATAATATTATCCTTTATTGATTTGACAAAGCCTTCATAATTCATACAGCCATGCATCTTGTTGAATATATTTATGCTTACCTTATCATTTATACTTAACTCAGTTATTTCATCATTAAGAACAACTAAATAGTTGTTTTTAAAGGATGTAATAATACCTTCAGTAACAATATTTTTTTCTAGAGATTCAATAACAACTGAGTGATATTCGTACATTACTACGTCCCCCTTTATTAATATACTTTACAAAGTATATTATCGAAATATAATCTAAAAACTTTTATATTTTAGCAAAATTTTATGAAGTTGTATAGCAGTAATTAAAATGGATTATATCAGTATTTTAAAATTTATTGGTTATAATAATATAATGCAGATATAATGCTTATAAAGGGAGTGGTTAAATGAAAAGAGAAGTAATAGTTATCAATATTTTATTAGCGTTATCATTATTAGGATGTAGTACTACAAGCAAAAATGTTTGTAATCCAATTGATAATGAGGTTAACAACGAAGTACATAATCAATATGATGTTGAATCAGATGGTCATGTAGAAGAAATAGTGAAAGAATTATGTTCTGATGAATATTTAGGAAGAGTGGTAGGTACAGAGGAGAACGTTAAAGCAAGTGAATATATTAGAGATTGCTTTAAGAACTTAGAAATAGATTCCTTTGATACTGATGACTATTTTAATAAGACAAATTTGCGATATGGAAATTCTATTGAAGTAAATAATGTGGCAGCAATAATCAAGGGGAAAGAAAGTGATAATGCAGTCTTTATTACAGCACATTTTGATCATGTTTACGGCAAAGATGATAATAGGCTATGCGGAGCAATAGATAATGCCTCTGGAATTAGTGTTTTATTAGAAACTGCTCATAAGATTAAGGAACTTACTAATGATAATCCTTTAGATATGGATGTAGTATTTGTGGCATATAATTCTGAAGAAACAGGCTTAAATGGCAGCAGTGAATTTTTAAGGAAATATTCAGATTACTATAAAAACTGCTATAACATTAATATTGATTGCGTAGGATATGCAGAAGCAACAGAGCTGGCTATGGGGAATAATGATAAAAATTCTGAAAAGCTATATGGAGCAATGAGACAGATGTTTGATGAAGAAGGAGTAGGATATAATGATACTTTATATGCTACAAAAGATGGAATTCAAAGAGGAACAAGTGACCAGCAGATTTTTAGAAGCTATGGTTTTCCAGCTTTAGTTTTAGGTGATGATAAGATAATTGATGTAGTACATACACCAGATGATAATCTAGAAAATGTAGATTTTAGTGATTTAGAAAAGCTAAGTGATGTTTTAAGCAAGTTTGTCATTAAACATTCTGGAGAAACATTCCAGTAGAATGATTTTTATTGTCATTTAATAAAAATATATGCAAAAATATAGATTTAATAGTGGAATATAGTATATAATGGTTTTGTAAATGGTTTCATAAGGTTAGTATAAATGGAGGGGATTATATGAAAATAGCTTTAATTGCTCATGATAAGAAAAAGGATGATATGATCCATTTTGCAATGAAAAATGAAAAGATTTTATCTAAAGTTGAATTAGTAGCAACAGGAACAACGGGCTTAAAGATAATGGAAAATACAAATTTAAATATACATAGGTTTAAAAGTGGTCCATTAGGTGGTGATCAACAGATTGGTGCTTTAGTAGCAAACCATGATATAGATATGATTATCTTCTTAAGAGACCCGCTGACATCACAGCCACATGAACCTGATATAAGTGCATTATTAAGATTAAGTGATGTTTATTCAATTCCATTAGCAACCAATGTTGCTTCAGCGCAGTTACTTATCAATGCAGTTGATGAAATGGTTTAAGTTAATTATGAATGATGAATTAAATGTGGAAACCCTGTTCAAGTAGTTTCCACCTTAATTCATCATTTTTATTTTGTGAAAGAGTATTTATTTCCGATAACTAAGCATTTGCAGTCTTGCCCGTGGCCTAGTTCATAGCTTTTGATTATAGGTACATTATCAGGAATTTTTTCAAGCAGCAGCTCTAAAAAAGTAGGCTTATAATTATTCTTTTCCATTTCAGTAAATGTTCCAAGAATAATGCCTTTTAAGTTTTTAAAAGCACCAATTTGTCTATATTGTGTAAGGAACGTAGCCATTTTAGCAGAATCTCCGCTAAGACCTTCAAAAAATAATATCTTACCATCAAATACAGGCTGATATTCAGTACCGATAAGCTTTAATAAGCAGCGGATATTTCCACCTGTTATTATGCCTTCCATTTCAGTACCCCTGATAAATTCGTATTTAAAGTCAGGAAGATCTTCTCCCATAAATGATTTTTTAAAGTATTCGATTTGATTTTCTGAATCATCACCTATTAAATTTCTTACCTGATAATGATATGTTGGAATTTTACACTTTTCATTAAGAGCATTTAATATTGTAGATAAATCACTATAGCCAAAAAAAGGCTTTGGATTTGCTTTGATAAGCTCATAATCTAGATATTCTAGAGTTTCATTGGCTAAATCTCCACCAGAAATATCAAAAATTCCTTTAATTTCAGGGTCGCTAAAATATCTGTTAACTACTTCAGCCCTTTCTAAGCCAGTACCATTAGAAGCACCATTTTTACGATAGATAACTGGGGATAAAATAGGATCTAAGCCTAATTCCTTTAATGCTTTTATCAGCTGCTCAATTTTAGGGCTGCTTTCTAAAGTAAAACCATTAGAACAAGCAACAAGTGCAACCTTATCATTTATATTAAATAATTTCAAAATATCACACACCTTTTGTAATGATGAATTATGAATGATGAATGATGAATTTAGGATGGAATTGCCCGGGAGGTAATTCCTAAAAATATATATTTACAGAAACTCCTTGGAGTTTTCACCTTAATTCATAATTCATAATTTAAATTTTTTAGATTTCTTTTTTAATAATAACATAAAGTTATGGTATAATATAATACATTGAAATAAAGAATAATAGGGGTGCTTAAGATGGAAGAAAGATTACCAAAAGAATATATAGCTAATATTGCAAAATCAAGTACATATTTTGCCTTAATGAATGGTCCAATAAAGGATTTACATAAAGAAGGAAAAATCAATGATGAAGAATTAAGAAATATACAATCTTATATGGAAAATCATTTAGCTTATCTTTATACTGTTTTATTAGAAGAAAATAATATAAAGAAATTTGATTTAATAGTTAGTACGATGAATAAATTCTATGTTAACGATGAAATACAAGTTAAATTAGAAGATGGTGGATTTGAGAATTTCTATAATGGATTATTCCCAGCAGTAAATAATATAACAATGAAATAAACTTTATTTAAGCAGCTTTTTCTGGAAAGCTGCTTAAATTTTATTGAAAGTGGGAAAGTTATTTAGTAAACTAATACAATGGATATTAATTATGTAACATAAAGGAGAGAAAAAATATGTACATAGCTTTTGGAAACAGAGTAGTAGATAGTGAAGATTTTAAAAAAGTAATAGAAGAAAATACAGAATTTAAAGTAATTAAGGATATGAGCAAAGGTTCAAAAAGAGAAGATATAGTTGCTTTTAATTTAAGCTTAAGCATAGATTTATTAAATGAAGAGCTTAAGGAAGATTTCAATCTAGCTGAACTTGACGAAGATACTTTATTTGAAGAATATATGGCTTTAACTGAAGAAATAGGTTTTGAAATTGAAGAATATCTAGACGAAGATGCAATTATGCAGTTTAGAGCATATAAGCTTGACCCATCTGATAACGATATAAAGGCAGTTGTAGTAATTGCTCAAGAAGAATTAGGTATGGGAAAAGTTAAAGATGTCTTAAGAAGAGCCTTAACTCAAGTAGAATAAAAATAAATAAATTTAAGTAAAATATAACACCGTTTTGTATTTAATAAATGCAAGGTGGTGTTTTTAATCATATGAAAATAACGGTGAGGAAAAAATGAAAGAAAATACATACCCAAGAATAATGATTGCAGGAGCTTCTAGTGGTTCAGGGAAAACTACTGTAACTTGTGCTTTACTAAAGGCCTTAAAAAATAGAAACTTAAAAGTCACAGCTTTTAAATGTGGGCCTGATTATATTGATCCTATGTTTCATTCGGAAGTTATCGGAATAAAGTCAAGAAATCTAGATTTATTTTTTACAGATGAAGAAACAACTACTAATCTTTTTTGTAAAAATGCCGAAGGTTCTGATATTTCAGTAATGGAAGGTGTTATGGGATTTTATGATGGACTTACCATGACTAGTTCTAAGGCAAGTTCATATGAAGTATCTAAGGTTACCAAAACTCCTGTTATATTAGTACTAAACTGTAGCGGAATGGCTGTATCTATTATTGCAAGCATCAAGGGATATTTAGATTATAAGCCAGATAATGAAATTAAGGGTGTAATTCTGAATAATGTTTCTGGCATGATTTATGATGAAATTAAGGATGCAATTGAAAAAGAACTAAACATAAAAGCTTTTGGATATCTGCCAAATATGAAGGAAATAGCTATTGAAAGCAGACATTTAGGCCTAATCACAGCTAAAGAAATAGATGATTTAGAAGTAAAGATGGATGCAATGGCAAAAGCAATTGAAAAAACAGTTGATCTTGATGAGATAATCAAAA
>CAKVNP010000170.1 GCA_934777095.1 uncultured Clostridium sp.
TAAGAATTAATTTAAAATCATGGTTTAATGAAAAGAAGAATTATAAAATTACAAAATGCCCTAACTGCAAACAGAAACTACGCCTTCCTAGAGGAAAAGGGAAAATTGTAGTTACTTGCAAAAAATGTTCAACTAAATTTGATTATAGAACATAAAAAACACATGGCCGCTGAACCGTCCCCTGTCTAGTTACAAGGGACAGATCTAAGCCATGTTTTTTTTACATTTTAACTCCTTTGGCAATCAAATTCAAAAGAATTATAGTGCAATTTTCCTCCAATTTGCAATCCTTGCACAATTTCATTATCTTTGCCAACCTAGGATTATACCTATTTATCATTCTTATTTGATTTTCACTTAAAAATGAATAACCCATTAAATTTTTAACACCGATAAGGTCACTATGAACCGTTACTGCTTCAAAATCTAAAGAACAAAATCCATTATTTTTTAGTATTTTTAACAATTTCCGTCCTACTTCTCTATTCCAGCCTGCTCTTTTTTCTAATTGAGCTAAAAATCCTCTCCCATTTCTCATGATAAAATCTGGATCACTCACACCACTTAATCCTCGGTCAGAATCGATAATTGCCACTATTCCTCCTGGTTTAAGCAGCCTATATATCTCTCTAGTTGCCTCATTTGGCTTGTCTAAATGTTGATAAACAAATCTGCAGATTACAAAATCATATGTTTCACTTTGCAGGCCGCTTTTAATAATAGATGACTTTTTAAAATCAACTCTTTCTCTGCCATATGAAGACAACCTCTTCTTTGCAACTTCCATAAGTTTTTCATCATATTCCAAAGCTGTAATTTTACAATTTGCCAAGTTCTCCAATAAAAGTTCAGTATAAAACCCAGGGCCAGCTCCGGCATCTAAAATTTTCATGCCATCTCTCAGACCAAACCACTTTAATGTCCTAAATTCTTTATCCCAGCCTAATTTAGCCTGTACTTTCAATCTATCAATCTCATTATTTAATCCAATAACATTATATATGGAACTATAACTCACAATATTTTCCCTTCAAAAATTGATTATTTTATATTTTATGAAAGCTATTGTCTTTTGTTTACTAATTTATACAATTAAATATATAATTATAGGCAATGTTATTAATGATAATAGAGCTGAAGAAAACACTAAAATAGCTGCATACTCGACTTCTCTATCAAAGCTTTCTGCAAAAATAGTAGTAATTGTTGCTGTAGGTACAGCTGATAAAAATACTATTGTTTTACTTACTACATTATTTACACCAAAAAGCATGAAGATAAAATAAATTGACAGCGGCATTACGATAAGTCTTAAAAAAGCACTATAATAAATAGTCCAATCTTTTAAATACTTTTTGATATTCACATTAGCTAGAATTACCCCAACTATTATCATAGATAATGGAGAAGTAATGCTGCCTACTGATTTTATTGTTCCAAGTATAATTTCCGGCACCTTTATTTTAAAAATCATTATGATGATTCCTATATAAACCGCCACAATTGCAGGTTTCAATAAAACCTTCTTTATATCCTTTTTATTAATACTGCCAGTAAATAATATTATTCCATAAGTCCATACTGCCGCTGTAAAAAAAAGATTAAATATAGAGGCATATATTACTCCCTCACTCCCATATATACTATTGATTAATGGAAAGCCAATAAAACCACAGTTTGAAAAAACATTGGCAAATTGCAGCATAAATTTACGCTTACTCTTTATCGGCTTTAGAAATACATGCGAAACACCAATACTTATTACTACTGCTATAAAGCTATAAACAAAGCTTTTAATAACATTTGCTTTCATCCTCTCATCAAAATCAAAAATAAAAGCCGAAACTATCATCAATGGCAGAGTAATATCCAACAGAATATTACAAAGCCCCTTATTCAGCTCAGAAGTTATAACCTTAGCCTTACTGGCTATTACCCCAATTAAAATAATTGAAAATAAAGATACTACTACCTCTATTACCACTCCTATATCCATATAATCCCCCCATTTTTTGCTACTTAATTATTATTTTACCTAATAGCAACATATATATCTACTTTAATTCATGAGTTTTCACTTTATTTATAATTCATCATAAAAAAAGCTGCCTTAGGCAGCTTTTTTACTAGAATAATGATAATTGATTTGTTTCTGACATTCCTTCTAAGCATCCATGTACACTTAAAGTTTCAATTACTGTTTTAGATACTTTTGACCTTACTCTTAAGTCCTCTTTAGAAATAAATTCACCATCTTTTCTTGCCTCTACTATTGATTTAGCGGCATTAACTCCAACTCCTTGTAGTGAGCTTAATGGTGGTCTTAATGCATTACCTACAATTTGGAACTTAGTAGCGTCTGATTCATATAAATCTACCTTCATAATTTTAAACCCTCTTTTAAACATTTCAAAGGAAAGCTCTAAAACTGTTATTAATCCCTTATCCTTTACTGTTGCTGAATTCCCAAGAGCATATAATTCCTTTAGCTTTGCCTCTACAGCACTTTCTCCTTTACAGATAAGTTCCCCGTCAAAATCATCAGCACCTCTAACTGTAAAGAATGTTGCATAGTATGCTAATGGATAATAAACCTTATAATAAGCAACTCTCATCGCCATCATACAATATGCCACGGCGTGTCCCTTAGGGAACATGTACTTGATTCTTTTACAAGATTCAATATACCAGTCTTCAACATTATTTTCTCTCATGGTCTTTTCAAAGTCTTCGGTCAGCCCCTTACCTTTTCTTACGCTTTCCATTATAGTGAAGGCTGTTTTAGGTTCAACACCTTTATACATTAAATAGACCATGATATCATCTCTGGTTGCGATACAATCTCTCAGTGTCGTATGCCCTTCCTTGATGAAATATTGGGCATTATTTAGCCAAACGTCTGTACCATGTGATAACCCAGATATTCTTACAAGGTCTGAGAAAGTCTTTGGCTGTGTATCAACTAGCATTTGACGAACGAATTTTGTACCAAATTCGGGCAGTCCATATGAACCTACATCACATTGAAGCTCTTCCCTAGTTACTCCTAAACCTTCTGGTGAAGTAAATAGTGATAATACCTTTTTATCATTAAGTGGTATTGTCTTCGGATCAAGTCCTGTTATATCCTGAAGCATTCTCAATACCGTCGGATCGTCGTGTCCAAGTATATCAAGCTTAAGCAGACGTCCAGAAATTGAGTGATAATCAAAATGCGTAGTTGTTACATCTGAAGTAGCATCATCTGCCGGTCTTTGTATTGGTGTAAAATTATATACATCTGTATAGTTTGGTACAACCATGATTCCCCCTGGATGCTGTCCAGTAGTTCTCTTTATTCCTGTACATCCTATAGTAAGTCTTTCTATTTCAGCCTGTGATGCAATTATTCCCTTTTGATCTAAATACTTCTTAACAAATCCATAGGCAGTCTTTTCAGCTACTGTACCTATTGTACCAGCTTTAAATACATATCCCTTACCGAATAGTACCTCTGTATATCGATGAATATCCCCCTGGTTATCACCAGAGAAGTTTAAGTCGATATCCGGTTCCTTATCTCCTTCAAATCCTAGGAACGTTTCGAAAGGTATATCGTGACCATCTTTAATATAAGGCACACCGCAATCTGGACAATCCTTGTCCTCTAAATCGGCACCTGAACTTACCGAACCGTCTAAGAAGAAGATAGATTTTTTACATTTAGGACATACATAATGTGGTGGAAGTCCATTAACCTCCGTGATGTCTGACATGGTAGCAACAAATGATGAACCAACAGATCCTCTCGATCCAACTAGGTATCCATCTGAATATGATTTAGCTACCAGCTTTTGAGCAATAAGATAAAGCACAGCATAACCATTATTAATGATAGAATTTAATTCTTTATCTAATCTCTTTTGTACCACTTCCGGTAAATTTTCACCATAAATTGAATGAACTTTATTCATGGTCATATTTCTAATATCATCATCTGCCCCTTCAATCTTAGGAGGATATGTTTCATCTGGAATAGGTTTTAATACGCCAACCTCTTCTGCAATTGCCTGCGGATTTCTTATTACTACTTCTCTAGCAACTTCATCACCTAAGTATGAAAATTCTCTTAGCATTTCTTCAGTAGTCCTTAAATATAAAGGTGCCTGGTTATCTGCATCACCAAATCCCTGTCCAGCCATAATAATTCTTCTAAATGCTTCATCATGCGGCTCTAGGAAATGTACATCACCAGTAGCTACTGTAGGTTTATTACATTCTTTTGCTAAAGAATATATTCTTCTATTAATATCTTTTAATTCATCTTCATCCTTAACAGAACCTTTTTCAATTAAATATGCATTATTTGCAATAGGCTGTATTTCTACATAATCATAGAAGTTCATAACTTCCTTAACTTCTTCATCATTTTTACCTGCTAAAACAGTTCGATAAACCTCCCCTGCTTCACATGCACCACCGATAATAAGTCCATCTCTCATTTCCATCAATTTTGACTTTTTAGTTCTTGGCCTTCTATAGAAGTTATCAATATGAGATTCAGAAATAAGTTTATAAAGATTTCTGATTCCTTCCTGAGTCTTTGCTAAAATGATAATATGATACGTTGGCAGTTTTTTAATATCAACCTTTTCTAAGAACAGCGAATTTAATTCATGCAATGATTCTACTGAAAAATCTTCTTTGATCTTTTTAATACATTCCACAAAGATATCTGCTGTTGCCTTTGCATCATCAACTGCTCTATGGTGGCTTTCAAGTTTTATTCCTAAATACTTAGCCACTAAATTAAGCTTTACAGACTTTAATTCTGGATATAAGAATCTACATAATGGAACTGGATCTATTACTGTATATCCATATTCTATTCCTAAATCCCTACAGTTCTTTTCAATAAATCCTGTGTCAAATGATGCATTGTGAGCAACTAGTGCTGCATCACCAATAAAGTTAATAAATCTTGGAAGCACAAAATCTATGGCATCTGCCTCCCTTACCATATCATCAGTTATGCCTGTAAGCTCTGTAATTTTATATGGAATTGGTCTTCTTGGATTAACAAATTCACTAAAATGATCTACAATTATGCCATTTCTTACCTTCACAGCCCCAATTTCAATAATTCTATCATTTTTACTTGAAAAACCTGTAGTTTCTAAATCAAATACTACATATGTATCATTAAGAGTCTGTCCTTTTTCATTTAATGCTAAAGGAATTCCATCATCTACTAAGTATCCTTCTACTCCGTAAATAACCTTTATGTTGTTTTTCTTAGCTGCTATCTGTGCATCTGGGAAAGCCTGCACAACTCCATGATCTGTTATTGCAATAGCTGGATGTCCCCATTTGGCAGCTCTTTCAATAAGCTTGCTTACTGGAGTAACTCCATCCATGGCACTCATTGTACTATGGCAATGAAGCTCAACTCTCTTTTCATTAGCTCCATCCATTCTCTCAAGCTTCTTCATTCTAAGGATATCCCTACCCATTAAAACTACTTCTCTAGCATATGTATCATAAACAGCTTCACCTCTAACCTTACAGTAAAGACCTTTCTTGATGTTATCTAATACT
>CAKVNP010000171.1 GCA_934777095.1 uncultured Clostridium sp.
GCATTATAATCAGCAGCAAGCTCTTCTTCTGATAGACCTGATGCTTCCTTATCTTCCTTAGACTTTTTCTTAAAATCATTTAATCTCTTTTCAGCATCATTTACCGCATTCAATAATTCTTGAATATTTTTATCTATCTCTGATGCTGCTATATTATAATCCTCTTGTGCTCTAGCAACTAATTTTTGTTTATCTGATATCTGCTTGCTTAATTCTTCAATTTGTTTATTTATCGTATCTAAATCTAGTTCAACTAATACATCACCAGTTTTAACTAAAGAGCCAACACCAACATTTACGTAATTTACTTTCATATTAGGTAAAGTAGATATACTTATATCTCTTTTTTGAATAACACTTCCTTGTGGTGAAATATCATGATTTATAGTCATCTGCTTAGATCTATCTGTTCTTATTATAGGTATTGTCAAAGTATCTGCAAATCTTGATAAAAGCGTACATAAAATCATTAAAGCTAAAAAATATCCTAATGCTTTTATTGATTTTTGCTGTAGAGTCTTATCTTTATTATCTTTTACTTCAAAATTAATTATCTTTTTTATATTCATCTTACTACTCCTTTACTGCCGAAGCTGCTATTCCTTGTTCTAAGTAACTTTCACCTGCAAAAAATACTAGCAGTGCTGTTATTAATGTAATTACTGAAGCTGAAAATGCCATTTCAGAATTTTCTAATCCTATATTAGGCAGATATAAAGACAATGGCCATTTTGACTTATCTTTAATAAATGTAAGCGGCTGTTCTATAAGGTTCCAATATTCTAAAAATCCTAAAATCATTGCAGACATTATTCCTGGAAGACCTAAAGGAACTCCTATTTTGATAAAAATCTTAAATTCACCTGCTCCGTCAATCCTAGCTGATTCAATAATACTTTCAGGTATATTACAGAAAAATCTATACATGATAAACACAGGGAAGGTAGAAAATATTGCAGGCATAATAAGGCTCAGCCTAGTATTTATTAAATGCATGGCATCTAATACCAAATAGCTTGATAGCATTTACTGAATTCCAAAACATTACAAAAAACTTCGGCGTATCTAATAACAATTCAACATATGCATGTAAGGTTGGATATGAAGGCATTAAATTCCATGTAGCAAATCCTTTGCTATTCCCTAAAACAGGTCCAAGGTACTCTGTTAATTCACCTTGTCCCATTAACGAACCGCCAATTAAAAAAATTATTGGCAGGCACATAATAATTGCTATGATAAATAAAACGATATTAATTATTTTCTTTTTCATCCTGCACCTCTAATCCTCTTGTTTTTCCCATGTTCTTTGTAAAAGAACTATCAGTAGGAATATTACTATTGACATCACTACTGAAGCTGCCGACATCTTTTCAAAAGATAAATCTCTAAACCAGTTATTAAATAAATGTTGTAATAAATACATACTTTCATGAGGATAATCTCCTGCAACAAGATATGCTTCTCTAAATACTTTAAATGAATTTAATAACGACAACACAGTAACTGTATATAAAGTCGGTTTTATACTTGGTATAGTTATTTTAGTAAAGCACTGCCATTCACTTGCACCATCAACCTTTGCAGCTTCATAAATATTAGGCGATACACTGTTAAGTCCGGCAAACCACAGAATAACGTTATAACCAAGGTTCTTCCAGATATAACTAAACACTAAAATTCCAAAGGCATATTTAGTATTCATCCAATCTAACGGCTGACCTCCTAATTTATCTATAAAACTACTTAGCATTCCTTGTTCGTTAAACATAATTTTCCAAATAAGAACTATTGATGCTATTGGCACTGCCATTGGTAATAAAAATATCTTTTTTAGTATATGTGAATTATTTACAAACCTTTGCAGCAGTACTGCAATAGCTAATGATATTCCCAATAATAAAGGTATACATATAAGCACAAATCTTGCGGTATTTTTAGCCGCCAATTTAAATGCACTATTAGAAAACACCATTAAATAATTATCTATGCCCACAAACTCTCTTGATATGGCACTTTGAAATGATCTTATCACTACGTCTATAAATGGAATTAAAATAAAAATAGAAACCCCTATTAAGCTTGGCAGAATAAATAAGATTCCTATTTTACTTTCTTTACTAAGCTTAACTTTTTTATCTTTTTCTTTCTTTTTCTTGGGCCTATGCTTTTTAATACTTTTTTTATTACTATCTATTTCTTTTTCATTTATTACATCTTTATTTACCGTAGTATTCAAGAATCCCCCTCCTCCATTCTTTTTATCTCATTAGCTTATAAGTAAATCTCTAATTCACTTCTAAGCTTTTTATTTATATATAATAAATGATGAATTATGAATGCAAAATGATGAATTAAGGTTGAAATCCCATTTGGTATTTCAAAAAAATATGTTTAAAAAAACTCCTACGGAGTTCCCTCCTTAATTCATAATCCATAATTCATAATTCATCATTATCCTTTTACTATTCTGATAAATATAAATTTACTTGATCTAATACATTTTGAACTGCTTGATCTACTGATACTTCTCCATTTTCGTATGCTTCAAATTGTTTAGTTATTACTCTTAAAATCTGAGTATCAGCTACACTTGGATTTTTTACTGTAGAAATTATTTCTTTAACCTGTTCAAAATATTCTTTTGTAGGCCAGTACATATCTATATAGAACTCTGTACCATCTTCTAAAGTAGTTCCCATTCCACCAATGGACTGTCCTTCTTTATATCCTTCTTCTTCTGCATAAGGATATACTGATAATTTATCAAAGGCATCTATATTTACTGGGAATCCTGAATATCTATCAACTGATTGACTTTCCACACTAAATAAATATTTAACAAAATCTGCTGCTATTTCTTTTTCATTGCTCTTAGAAGATATACCTACTAAACCAGATGGAACAAATACATCAGACACTTGTCCCTTTACAACACTATATTCAATTTCCTTTTTCTTATTTACTGAATATAATTCCTGTAAGTCATACATTCCTGATAAATTGCCTATAGCTAATTTGCTTCCATTACCAGCTGCTACACTCATAACATCTAGATAGTAATTTACATAATATGAGCTCATATCCATATCTTCTTCTGTTAGTTCTTCCTCTTTTTCTGAGAAATAACTCTTCATATCATTTACATATGATTCATATTTATTTTGATCAAATGTAGATTTAATAATATCATATTGCTTTTTAGCTTCTTCATAGAAAGTTTTTAAATTTTCTTCATTAATAGTTCCATCTTCATTAAACCAGGCATTTCCATTAGCATTATACATTAAAGCTGCATATTGCTGTGGCATAATTATATCTAAAATCTGTCCGGGATTATCTTTACTAATCTTTTCAATCATTGAAGTAAAGCCTTTTAAATCTGAGAATGATTCAATAGTTCCTTTTTGTCCAACAATTGTAGGTATTTGAATATTCATTGGCATAGCATAAATCTTACCATCTTTACTATAAGCATCTACAATATTAGTGAAAAGCTTATTATCTTTAGTATACTCAGCTAGTCCATCACTCATATCTGCTAAAAGACCTTTTGTAATATAATTGTCTACATCCATTCCATCTAATAAAATTATATCTGGTCCATTCCCTGCCATAATTTCAGTATTTAATGTTCTTAAAGCATCTGCTTCTGTTACTGCATCATCGCCAGTCAAGCCTGTTTCAGTTCTAATATATACATCTGGATGACTCTTTTGATATAACACAATAGATTGCTTTATATCATAGTTTTCATATAATGAGTATACTACTAATTCATTATCTGGTACCTTTGGAGTATCTGCTGAATAATAATAATTTATAACTTTAGAATTAGATTTATCTGAACCATGAGAATCATAAACTGCTAAGAATTTATTATCTGCTTTTTCTTGAATATACCTAATTCCCATATTATTATCTCCAAAAGAAGATAAAGATCCATCTATCAACTGTTCTGTTTTATCCTTTTTTAAATCGTATTTATATAAACCATTAGTATTATAGTAGTACAATGTATTCTCATCTTTGCCTGCAAAATATGATGTATTATAGTAATCATAACTACCATTTTCATCATTCATCCCTAGAGCTTCTTCTAACCCTTTTAAGTTACCCTTTTCACTTCCTGATGATAAATCATATTCTTTAATTGACTCATAAGTTGCAATAATTAATGAATCTCCTAATACAGCAAAAGTATTTAAGTCTCCTTCTCCATTAGAGAATGTATTCTTAACTTGTCCTGTAGTAGAATCAACTTGCACTACATCTGCATAATTATATAAAAGTAATAAATCCCCATTATCAGCAAAAACAGCTTGTCCTAAACCTGCACTATATACATCTTCAGAATTTTTCACCTCATTTACTGAAGATAAATCTAACTCAGTTATATTACCATCTTTATCTATTACAGCATGTTTTAAGCAATTTAAATAATCTAAATACTCTTTTTGATGTTCTTCTTCAGATATTTCGTATTTTTGATCTTCCTCTGTAGCTGTTTCTCCTTCTGGAACCTCTTCTACAGCTGGTTCTCCATCAAGATTTTCCTCTTCTTGATTCATTTCATAAAAACAGTATTCAATAAACATTCTGCCATCCTTTGAGATTGCAGACTGATTAATTGATAATTCCTTCCCTGCTTCTTCAGGTAATTTTATTTCTTTTTCTTCCCAAGTCTTTCCCCCATCTGCTGAAGAAAGTACTAACAAATCTGATTCCTGTCCATACCCTGTCATAAGTACAGTTTCATCATCTAAAACCTTCATAGATGTAATCCACTGAACATTTTCAGGAACAGTATATTCTTCCTCTAAATATCTTCCCATTTCAGTATTTTTACTTCCACCTGAACATGAAATAAGTGATAAAGTAAAAATTATTCCTAAAAATAATACCGCTAGTCTTTTTTTCATTTACTCACCTCATAAATAATAATAAGTAAATTCTACCATACATCTTACATACTTTTCACATTTTTTTAAAATTTAAGATTTTTTTAATTTTTTTATGCTATTTCAAAAAAAATATTGTCCTTTTTCAATTTATCTTATATAATCTTTTTGTACGAATTATATTTTTATTTTTTAATTTATTATTCGCTTATATAAATCTAATAATATGGTTTAGATGTCTCTACTCAGTTACCGTAAATAGCTGTACTATAAGCGCCTTGGAGGATTATTATGAGAAATTACGATGTAATAATAGTAGGTGCTGGACCAGCTGGAATATTCACAGCTTTAGAAACAAAAAGACAAAATCCGAACAAAAGCATTTTACTTATAGAAGAAGGAAGACAAATTGATAAAAGATCATGTCCTAAATCTAAGACAAATAAATGTGTGTCATGTAAGCCTTACTGTCATATAACTTCTGGCTTTTCAGGAGCAGGAGCATTTTCAGATGGTAAATTATCATTAAATTATGAAGTAGGCGGAGACCTTCCTGAACTTATTGGACCAGAAAAGGCTCAAGAGCTAATTGATTATACAGATAAAATATATTTAAGCTTTGGAGCTGATACTAAAGTTGAGGGTGTTGGTAATGAGGAAGC
>CAKVNP010000172.1 GCA_934777095.1 uncultured Clostridium sp.
TTAAATATTTTAAGTTTAAATAATTATATCATAGACAACAATCAATAAAAAAGCTAAAAACTTCAATATCCATATATTACAATTGTTAATAAAGCCAGGATATTGCCCTCATGGAACGATTATCCTGTTGCTTTATTTTAAAATATTTCTTTTAAATTCTTCTAAGCCAATTCTTTCAATCATAAAACTAAGCTTTTCACCTAATTCTGCTTCTTTCTTATAAAACTCTACTATATTATCGATAAGTTCTAATACTTCCTCTTCATTAAGGCCATCTTTAATAATATCTGCAACCCTTGGATTATAGCCGGCAGATCCTCCTGCAACAACCATCATTCCTGTTTTATCTGCAATGACTCCGATATCTTTTGCATATACACTGCCACAGGCATTTCTACAGCCAGCAACACCCATCTTTGTCCTACATGGCATTTCCTTACGCCCATATTTCTTAACCAGCTTCATTCCTATACCTACTGTGTTATACTTGCTTCTCTTACAAAATGCTGCTGGGCATATTTCTACATTTTTAACTGAATTTGCAGTATAAACAGCTGGCTCCATCCCCAGCTCTTCCCAGATAGCAGGTAAATTTTCTTCTTGTAAATTAGTTATTAATATCCTTTGTCCTGAGTTTATTTTAATGACACCATTATATTTTCTAGCCACTTGTGCAATTTTCTCTAATTGATCAGCAGAAATAAAACCTCCTGGTATATGTGGTGTAATTGAATAAGTTCTTTTTCCATTTCGTACTTTTTGTAAATTTCCGTAATGCATCTAAATTTTCTCCTCCCTTTGTATATATAGTAATTATAGCTAATTATTTATTATTAATCAAAAGAGAGCATATTCATATATATGATTATGCTCTCAAATATTTTATGTTTTGCTGAAGTCTAAATTTATAATAATATTATGCTCCTAATAAACTTCCAACAATTATTCCAAAGTATGTTCCGATAACATAACCTAATGTTCCTATAAGCATAATTGGTCCTATAAGCTTGTTCCATCCCTTAGATATCGCCATAGCTACTGCAGTAGTTGGTCCTCCTATATTAGCATTAGATGCTAATACTATATCTTCCAAATTAAACTTTAAAAGCTTTCCAAATACAAAACAGAACAACATATTAGTTAAAGCAATTATCAAAGTAAATACAAATAATAAAGGTGCATTTTTGATAATCATCGGTATGGATGCTGGAACCCCTATCACAAAGAAGAATAAGTAAATTAAATATGTTCCTAATTCACTATATCCTGAAAGTTCCTCTATCTGCTTTTCAAAAATCAGCGAAATAATTATTGATAAAGTAGTTATCCAGATATATTGGCTGCCAAAGAAAGTATTACACATATTAAGCAGCATATTTCCCGTTGGAATAATCTCAGATAATCCTCCTGCAATTAACTTTGAGATAGTAACCACAATTGAAGCATAAGCAAAATTAATTGCAATATCCTTTAAAGAAATTTCTTTCTTCTGCCAATATGCAGCTGCTGCATTTTGCGTACTTCCTTGATCAGCGTATTTTTCAACCTCATCTATATGAGGATGATTAAAATGTTTTCTGAAGAATCCTACAGCTGGTATAGATAATAAGACAAACATTGATGTCGCTGTTACCAGATTATCTGCTACAGTTGTTGCTGAAATCATAGTTCCTGAAACACTAAAGGCATCTGCTAAAGCTGTAAAGTTTATTCCTCCACCTATATAAGAACCAGTCATCATACCAGCAAGTCCATTTAATTCGCTAATATTATTTCTTAATAAATAATAACCAAGAAATGACCCTACACAAGAACCTACTGCCCCTATTAAAAAGATAATCAGCAATCTCCCAGTTTCTTGCCATACCTTTTTTATATTACATTGTAAAAGCAATAACGGTATAGCAATTGGTACTGCAAAGCCCCAGATTACATCATCATATAAAGGACTGTTTGCAGGTATTATATTTAAGTTGGTAAATGTTATTGCAATTATGTAAATTTTATTAAGTATAACTTATTAATCAAATTAAAATTCTACATACTCCAATGAGAAATTAATAATAAATGAGTTTTTTAGGAGATATGCATTTTACAAAGTAATAATTACTCTCTTAGCAAAGCTAACGTACTGCAATCCACACTGCCATCACCCTTAACTATTTCCGAATAATCTATAACCTCAGCGTTATATCCTAATTTATTCAACTTATTTCCTACGCTTATATTGCTGGTAACTAATTTGTTATTACCTAAATAAACAAGGTTTGTAGCAAAATTATCTGCTTCTTCCTTAGTTATTTCTATTATATTTTTTATATACTTTTCTACAATTTCCCTGTCATAAACATAAGGTGAAACTAATGCCGAGTCTTCCCCTAGCAGACTAAAAACACAATCTAAATGCAGCTTACTATTATCAAAGTTAATTGGGATTACTTCTTTTTCTATGCCCTGCTGCTTTACTATTTCGCTTAATTCTTCAATTGCCTTTAAATTTGTTCTGCTGCTTACCCCTACAAAAACAACTTTATCTCCTACTGCTACATCTCCGCCTTCTATATTATTTTGCATAATATAATGATTAAGTTTTTCTTCAAAAACCAGTTTCTTTATAGGTTCAATTTCCTCCTGCCTTTCCTTTAATGACATTTTACTAATAAATAACATATCTTCTATTATAAAAGCTATATCTTTTGCATATACCTGCTTTGAAGATTTAGTAATATCAATAAATACAGGTTTAACATCATTTTCAATTAAGTAATTAATGTATTTATTATATTGATTTAATGCTATGGTGTAATCTACTTTATTATAGAATTTATTTGATTTATTTGTTATTCTATAATTTGCTGGATAACACAGTAAACAAGATGCATCCTTCTTCAAAAAAACTTCTATTATCTTCTAAAAGTCACTTCTTTTTCTTCATTCATATTTACGTATGACTTACTTGGTATAGTCTTAGCAATTACTCTACCTTCCCTTATAGAATATAGAACCTCTGCTCTTCTTCTAACTGCATCATAGCCACTTTCAGCATTTAATAAAATTAAATTACCTGGCTTACCTATTTCTATTCCATATTTATCTTCTATATTTAATGTTCTTGCACTATTTGTTGAGATAAACTTTAAAGATTCATTAATATCATCGTAGCCCATCATTTGGCATACATGTAATCCAAAATGAACTACCTCCAACATATTTCCTGTTCCCATTGGATACCATGGATCAAATATGTCATCATGTCCAAAACTTACATTAATACCAGCTTCATTAAGTTCTTTAACTCTTGTAATTCCTCTTCTCTTAGGATAAGTATCAAATCTTCCCTGAAGGTGAGTATTAACTAACGGATTAGAAACAAAATTTATTCCTGACATTTTTAATAGCCTAAATAACTTATATGTATATGCATTATTATACGATCCCATAGCTGTAGTATGGCTAGCTGTTACCTTATTCTTTAATCCTGTCTCTAATGCTCTTGTAGCAACTACTTCTAAAAACCTTGATTGTTCATCATCTATTTCATCACAATGAACATCTACCAATACATTATACTTTTTAGCCAATTCAAAGATCTTATTAATTGATTCTACTCCATACTCTCTTGTAAATTCAAAGTGAGGTATAGCACCTATCACATCTGCACCTATTTTTATTGCTTCTTCTATTAGCTCTAATCCACTTGGATATGAAAGAATCCCTTCCTGTGGAAATGCTACTATTTGTAATGTAACAAAATCTTTAACTTCTTCTCTTACTTCAACCATTGCTTTTAAGGCAGTTAAGCTAGCATCCGTAACATCTACATGAGTTCTTATAAATTGAATTCCATTAGCCACTTGCCATTCTATAGCTTTTTTAGCTCTAATCTTAACATCTTCTTTAGTTAAAAATTCTTTTCTTTGAGACCATCTTTCAATTCCTTCAAATAGAGTTCCACTTTTATTCCACTCTGGTTCCCCAGCTGTAAGCGTAGTATCTAAATGTATATGTGGTTCTATGAAGGGAGCTGAAGCTAACGCTCCATTACCTTCTATAACTTGTTCATCTTCTAAAGCTTGTAAAGATGATCCTATTTCTGAAAATTTACCATCAGCTATTCTTATATCAAATAGTCCTTCTTTGTCTAATAATCTTATATTTCTAATTAACATTTTATTATCACCCTATTTACTAGTTATTTTTGTTCCTATTATATAAACTAACATTGTTGTTATTATTGCATTCAATGCAATAACTCCCACTGATATAACATTTGCAACTATAAATCCTGATAAGAATGCTATTATAGCTACCCAATTTATATCTATAAATTTTGTATTTTCCATACTATCATAATTTCTTTTATTTACAACAAAGTAATCAGCTATTATCATTCCACCTACTGGCGGTAACATTGAATTTAAAAAAGTTAGAAATGCTGTGAAGTTGTTATTTAGCCATATAGCTCCTACAGTTCCTATTAATCCACCTATAATCACCATCTTCTTCTTAGGTAATTTAGTTATGTTTGAAAGTCCAAGAGCTGATGTATAAATAGCATTATCATTTGTTGTCCATATATTTAATCCTAAAACTACTATTGCCGGAATAACTAAACCTTGAGAAAACATCACATCAGCTATATCTGAATTTCCTGTAACCAATGCTCCTATTGCTCCAAATAAGAACATTAACGAATTTCCTATAAAGAATGCTATTACGGTAGTTAATACTGATACTTTCTTGCTTTTTGCGAATCTTGCAAAGTCTGGAGTTGCAGTTCCTCCACTGATAAATGAACCTACACACAATGTTACTGCTGTTACTAAGGCCATTTTATTAGTTGGTTCTATATTCATTAATCCTTGAACCCCACCTACTGAGTTAGTTGCCATTATTGCTGAAGTGCTGCCTAAGAAAGCTATTGCTGGTACTGCTATAGCGCTTAATATCGTTAATGACTTCATTCCAAAGTAAGCTGTCGCTGTCATTAATATACCTGTAATTGCTACTAATAAATATAAGTTTATATTAAATCTATTTGCTACTGGAATTGCGAACATTGCTATTCCAACACCAAACCACCCTATTTGTGTAATACTAGTTATAAAAGATGCTAAATATGAACCCTTTTCACCAAATGAATATCTAGCAAGTAAATGCATTGAAAGTCCTGTATCTGCACCTATATATGCTAATGCTCCTGTATAACATGCTAAAATTAAATTTCCTATAAATACTGCTATAAAGAAATCCTTTAAAGATAAGCCTGTCCCTAATTTTCCTCCTGTCAACATACTTGCTGAGAAAAATGTAAATCCAAGCATAACCACAAACATTGAAAAGAATCCTTTCTTATCCCTTTGATGTACATGACCTAATGCATAGTCATGATCATGATTATCTGTATTTACTCCTGTGTTTATTTTTTCTTCCATTTTTATTATCCTCCTAAATATTTATTTAGGAAAACCAGTACTTATATTTTTAATCGAGTAGGAGGTAGATAATTATTTTATCTACCGACCTCTCACACCACCGTACGTACCGTTCGGTATACGGCGG
>CAKVNP010000173.1 GCA_934777095.1 uncultured Clostridium sp.
AGCTGGTACTGTAAAGAAATCACCAACTCCACTTGTTACTGTAACCTTAGTAACTGTCATAGATGGATCTATTGTAATATATCTGTCTGAATCATATGGATCTTTTACAGCCCAATCAGTTCCTTTTCTCAAGACAAATCCTACTGAAGAAGTATCTGGAGCTATTTCAAACTTAGCAACTGCAACTCCATTTTCATAAGTTGTAAAGTCCTTTTCTCCGTCTTCTAAGCCAGTCTGCCATGTCCATATATTCCATCCATCATAATCTTTATCATCTCTAACATAAGTGAATTGAATATATTTCTTTGTATATTTGTTTACTGTGATTTTCTTAGTAGCTTCTACAGCTCCAGCCTTTGCTGTAACTGTTACTTTACCGTGCTTTTTAGCCTTTACTACACCAAAAGCATTTACTTCTGCTATATCTTCATTACTTGATTCCCAAGAAATATCAGCATTAAGCATTCTTTGTCCATATTGGTCTTTAACTACTGCTGTTAATTCTATTTCCTTAGTTTCATATAAGCTATCATCACCACTGATTGTTATTTCTGCTGGTTCTAGCTTTCCTACATTTACTTCTACTTTCTTTTGGGCATCGCCATATTTTAAAGTTATAGTAGTTTGACCTTCAGCTAAACCAGTTACTTTGCCATTTGTACCACTAACTTTTGCAATATTTTCATCTGCTACTTCATATTCAATAGCTGCGTCCTTAATAATTCTGCCGAATTGATCTCTTACTACTGGTTGTAAGAACTTAAATCCACCAACTTCAATACCTATTACATCTGAATTAACTTCAATAGAAGTCGGTACTTGGGTATCTACCTCAGATTCATCATATAAAACCATTATTGATAATGGTGCAACATTTACTGTATTAGTATTTTGTAATGTTTCTAATACATCATTACCTGCTACTTTATCATTTACAACCACATTCCAATCTGCTGCTTCTGGCAGGGTAACTGCTTCTGTAGAATTATTAGCGTTATAAACAACAACAATGTTATTCCATGAGTCTCCATTAGCATAATCTTTAAGTTCAAATACAATAATGTTATCTGCAGATTTATTTACTACTAAGTTACTTTCCACCGCAGCTCTAGTACTCATTCTAAATGCTGGATGTGATTTTCTTAATTCAATTAAACCTTTGTAATAATCAAATACAGGTTTAAACTGCACTTTATTTTCCCAATTAATTTGATTTATAGCATCTGGACTCTTATAGCTATTATGATCACCATATTTGCTTCTTAAGAATTCATCTCCTGCTTGGAAGAATGGAATACCTTGTGAAGTCATTGTAATTGCTGTAGCTAATAAATCCCTCTTAACAAGTTCATTATCTAGCACATTCTCTTCAGTAATCATTGCATAAGGAGTTGCTGCTGCTACTGCTTCTTCTACTGAACCATAAGTTGCTGCTGAATCTCCTGTTAATTTTCCATCTGCAAGAGTTAAGAAGTTAGCTTCATCCTCTAATCCTGCTGCTACAACAATCTTATCCCAAAGATTTAAATTATCGTGAGCAGTTACATAGTTGATGCTTTCTGAAGGTACACTAGTAAAGTCATTAATTGAACCTTCAATTCCTGATACAATTAAAGCTTCTTTATCTGATGCTCCTGTTGCAAAACCTTGAGTTGCATCATCACTACCACCTTTAATTGCAGCTCTAATGTTATCATTAAATACTCCAAAACCATTACCTGCTTGTGAACCCTTTAAAGTTTGAGAAGATGCTGAAAGAATACTTCCTCCTGCTTGCCAAGGTTCACAGTAAATTATAATTGAAGGATCTACTTCACTTCTTAATTCTGCTGTTATTTGAGTCATAGTGTTTGTATCAATTAAACCGGCTAAGTCAAATCTAAATCCATCTACATTATATTCTTTAGCCCAATACTTAACTGAGTCTTTAATGAATTTTCTTACCATAGGCCTTTCTGATGCTACTTCATTTCCACATCCTGAACCATTTGAGTAAGTTCCATTATCCCTAGTTCTATAATAGTATCCAGGTACTATTGCATCAAAAGGAGAACCACCAACTGAATTTGTATGGTTATATACAACATCCATTACGACTCTGATTCCATTGTCATGAAGTGCTTGTACCATTTCCTTGAATTCACTAATCCTTGCTGTAGGATTTGTTGCATCAGAAGAATAATATCCTTCTGGAACATTATAGTTTTGTGGATCGTATCCCCAGTTATATTGGTCATTGCTGCCTACTTCATTTACTGAAGCATAATCATAAGCAGGCTGGATCTGTACATGAGTTATACCTAAATCTTTTAAATGATCTATACCAGATTGAATATCTGTTCCAGCAACTGTTGTTCCACTTTCTGTCATAGCAGAGTATTGTCCTTTTGAACTCATTCCTGAATCATCTGCAATAGAGAAATCTCTAATATGCATTTCATAAATAATTGCATCTGTAAAGTCAATAAGTTCTGGTTTATATCCTGGATTCCAGTTACTTGGATCTGTGCTGTTTAAATCAGCCACGTATCCTCTTTGTCCATTAGCAGATACTGCTTTTGCATATGGATCTATTGCATAATTAACAGTTCCGTTTGCAAAAGATACTTTATATAAATAATATTTACCTACTAAATCTTTACCTTGTTCTGCTGTCCATACTCCATTGTCTTCTCTAGTCATTTTTAATTCCTGGCCATTTTTATTATCTTTTACATAGCCATAATCATCATAAACTCCAGCGTCATCATATATCATAAGAGAGACTTCTGATGCTGTTGGTGCCCATACTTTAAATATTGCATTATTACCTGATAATGTTAATCCTAAATCGTTACCATCATAGTAATAATTTTCGCTACTTAAAATATTTCTCATTGTAACATCTTTTGCATCTATATTTGCACTGCTTACTTGATATTGCTTAGTTACATCTATATTTACGTCTATAAGTCCAAAGAATTTCCTATCTATAGTAAGCTTAACTTTATCAGTATCAAGTCTTGTTGCTGTAACAGATATTTCATCACCTGAAGCAATTTCTGTAAGCTTAAATGTATTAAGTTCTTCATCAGATATCTCTGCTGAAGCAGTAACTATTATTTCATTTTCACTATCCATCATAGCAGCTTTTATTTTAGCTGATGTATTAGCTGTATCCCTTGTGTAATAAACATTTTCATCTCCTGAAATAATCCATACTTCAACAGTATTTCCTTCTTGAACTTCAATTGTTCTATCTATTTCAGTATCTTTTTCTTCCCAAGCACCTTTTCTTACTATAAAGTTTAAAGCTTCTGAGGCAAACTTATATTCAGCTCTTACAAAGCCAGCTTCTGCTTCATCATTTTTATTAAATTCATAAGCAGCACCACCTCTATTAGGCTCCCATAACCAAAGGTTCCAATCAGTATAATCACCATTTGGTCTATAGTAATTAATAATATAGGTGTACATATTAGATAGTATTTCTATTTCCATTTGAGCAGTATATCCATCTTGTACAGCTTTAACCTTTATTTTTTGGCTTGAATCTGCATCTTGTGCTACTGATAATACATTGCCGGCAAGAGAAACACCTGAAACTTCATTTTCTAAAGTCCATTCTGGAGCTGCCTCTACTGCATTTCCTTCTGTATCATAGATTTTAGCAATTAACTCCATTGTAGCTCCTGCTTCAATACTATTAGCTGATTGAATACTTAATCCTGGCATATTCAATACAGAATTTCCATTATTCACCAAATTATTATTTGGATCGATAAATCCATTATCCCAGCTTCCTGATACAGGGAAATATTTATATTCATAAACTCCACCAGCTAAAGGAATAGTCAATTCAAATATTCCTTCATCATTTTTAGTCATTGGAATTCCAACATTATCCCAGCCATTCATTGCACCTACAAGGTTTAATGTTTCGCCTTCATATTCAGCTCTGAATGTTACTGTACCATCACCATTTACTTCTGGGCTTACAATATTAGATTCACCCTTGATGATTACTAAAGAATTTCCATTGTTTGTATTAGGATTACCTGGATCTGTAAACGAAACATCCCAGCTGCCTGATACTGCAATATATTTATATTCGTATGCTCCAGATTCTAAAGTTAAAGTAACTTCAAAGATACCTTCATCATTTTTAGTCATTGGAATACCTGTATTATCCCAGCCATTCATTGAACCAACTAAAAATAAAGCATCTCCGTCATATTTCATTCTAAAAGTTACTGTTCCATCAGAATTTATTATTGGACTTTCAACAACATCATCTGGATTAACAGGTTCTTCAGGTTGTTCTGCAGAAGTCTCCCCAAAATATTGTGCTACCTTATCAGCATTATTGACTGAATCAAAGGCAGTGCTATTATTCATATCTACGATAAAAGTAACATTTCTATCTTCAGCTATTGATAAACTTATATTACCTGATGTAGGTGCTCCACCTCCATCCCAGCTGTGATTTACAAGTCCTTTATATTCATAATCACCAGCTGCAATATAATTTGAATACGCAAATATACCTTTATCAATTTGATACATTTCAAAGTCAGTATTTGCTGTATCCCAGTTTATATTTTCATTTCCTCTAATTGTACCAATCAAAGAAACGCTTTGAGCTACTGAAGCCATAGTAATTGAATCTGTAGCATAATTTTCTAAGTAATTTCCAACGATAGTAATCTTTTCAGTACCAGCTGGAATATTAACTACTACATTATCTCCTACTTCTCCATTACTCCATGAATTATCATAAGCAACTTTATATTGAAGCTCATAAGCATTAGCCATAGTATCCTGATTTAATTCGAAGGTTTTTTCAAAAACACCACCTCCTACATAATCAAGTTCTACATCATTAGCAGGGTTCCAATTTTCTCCACCCTGAATTAAATTTTCTATATTACCAACTAAGTTTGCTTCTAATTTAAATTTTTCAGGATTATTAACAGAATCATAAACTACCTTATTTTTATAGTCTAATCTAAATATTACTTTAGAATCTTCAGCTAAATTCAGTACAATATTTTGTCCTTCATTGCCATAACTTTCATCCCAAGACTTATTCATTGCAATTTTATACTCATATTCTCCGGCTTTTAAATCAAAAGATCCCTCGTAAATTCCATTTTTATATTTATTAAGCCTACCACTTAAATTGTCAGGTGCCCAATCATTACCTAAATCATTATTGGACATTAAATTTCCAACTAAAACTGCTACATTGTCAACAACTTCATCAGCCGCTTCTGAATTTCCTTCAGCTAATACTGTAACTGCTGTGTTTGGAAACGGTACCAAACTTAAGCAAAATAACACTAAAGTCATCACACTTATGTGCCATTTGTACTTAATAAGACCTCGATTTCTCATTAAATCCCCCCCTATATAACTATATTCTGTTAATAATAAACCTTTAAATATTTTGATATTTTTCACCGTCAAAATGAATTAAAAGCTCCTTACACCAAAATTGTAAACCTTTTAATAAGTACGTTCTATACTCTTTTGTAATTTTTGTAAAAACTTACAAAATTTATATTATGTAATCAT
>CAKVNP010000174.1 GCA_934777095.1 uncultured Clostridium sp.
GTTATTTTCCTTACCCTTAAGATCCACCACTTCAATTATCTCTGTTACTTTTCTGCTTATCTCTTTTTTATCTAATTTTTTCATCCTTAAACCAAATTCTATATTTTCATATACAGTCATATTAGGAAATAATGCATATGACTGAAATACCATGGCAACCTGCCTATCTTTCGGCTTTATATTAGTAACATCGATATCATCGATTATTATATTTCCTCCATCAAAATCATTTAAGCCGGCTATTATTTTAAGTAATGTACTTTTACCACATCCACTTGGTCCTAAAAGTGTTAAAAACTCACCTTTTTCTATAGAAAATGATATATTATTTAATACCTTTAGATTATTAAAATTTTTTTCAATATTATTTATTTTTACATATGACATACTACATTATCTCCCCTATAACTTCTTCAAAACCTTCAATTTCTTTTTTCTCTTTAGAACTCTTTTGTTTTTTAAATAAAAGTTTCCCTTTTGATATTCTTATTGCTAAAGATGCAACTAATAAAATAAAGATAAAATAGCTGATTACTATTGCACTTGATAAATGCCCACTATTGTCCATCAGCCTTTTTAAATAAACCTGTATAGTCTCAAATGATCCACCAACTATAAAATTAGTTACTACAAACTCTCCAAAAAGTACTGAAAAGCTTAGAAGTCCTGATACTAATATTCCTGATATTATATTAGGCAGTATCACATTAAAAAAGGCTAGAAATTTATTTGCTCCTAATAATTCTGCAGCCTGTACAAGTTCCACTACGTTAATATTTCTTAAACTATTTTTTATCCCTTGATACATAAATGGCAGAATTATTATAAAGTACGCTCCAATTAGCAGCCATACTGTACCTGTTAATAGAAAAGGTGGTTTTGAATAAATTTGCAGTAATCCTACGGAAGAAATTACTCCTGGTATTGCATATGGAAGTAATACGATAGACTGCATAGCCCTTTCCCATCTCGGAAAATACAGCGATATTACATATATTGTTGGAACCATAATTGTTATACTTAAAATTACTGTAGATAAGCTTACCAATAAAGTTCTTATTAATGCGCTTAAAAAGCTGCTATCCTGAAATAATTCCTTATACCAAATAAATGTAATTCCTTCAGGAAGAATAGTACTGTGCCAATTAGTAACTATCGAATATATAAAGGTTAAAACTATTGGAAAGAATAAAACAAGGATTAGTATAGTAATAAATATCTTAGGAAACTTCTTCATCATATATCTCTCCTTACTTTCTTCATACAAAAATCATTAAATAATAAAACCAGTATTAAGATTAAAGCTAAAACTACAGATATTGCGCTAGCAAGCTCTGTTCTTGAAAAAATATCACCAGAAATAAGTCCACCTATTTGTACAGTTAAAAGATTATAATTACTTCCTACTAAAGCATATGCACTGGCATATGCGCCCATTGAATTAGCAAATAACATACTAAACACTCCCGCCGCTCCTGGTAATATAACTGGTAATATTATTTTTCTCCAAATATTAAAAGTATTGGCTCCAAGTAATTCTGCGGCTTGTTTCCACTCTTCTCTTATTCCCTGCATTGTTGGATATAAAAGCATTATCCCTAAGGGAATTTGGAAATATACATACATTAATAAAAGTCCAAGCCAAGAATATAAATTAAAATCTGCTATAGCACCTAATCCATATTTTTTTCCGATAAGAACAAATACTCCACTATTTCCAAGCATTATCATAAAGGCAAATGCTAAGGGAACTCCTGCAAAGTTATTAGTTAAATTTGAGAGATTCAAAATAAAATCCTGAGACTTATCTGATAACTTAGTAATACAATAAGAAGCTATAATACAAATAACAATTGAAATTAAGCTCGAAAAGAACGATATCAATATACTATTCTTAAATGACTGCATATAAAATGCGTTAGTAAATAATTCACTATATTGTTCAAATGAAAATCCTCCACCACCAGTCTTTTGAAAACTTAATATAATCATTACTATTAATGGCCCAAATAAAAATGCAATTACTAATATAATAAAAGGGATTAATAGTAATAAAGCTACTTTTTTTTCATTATTAGAATTCATTGCTTTTCCACCTATCTATATTCTTCCATATGTTCTGATTTTTCTATATTTAATATTCTACAGACTATCGCTGCTATATATCTTTGCTCTATTTCTTTTTCTTTTAAAATATTTAACTCTTTATTTCCAAAATAAAATAATGGAACACTTCTTTCTTCACCACTATTGCCACAGTGATTTCCATCTTTATTCATCCCATGATCACTAGTTACAATGATGTCATAACCTTCGTCCATCCATTTTGGAATGAAGTTTGACAAAATGATATCTGTCTCTATTACCTTAGTCCTATATTCTCTTGAATCTCTTCCATACTTATGTCCTACATAATCTATACCCATTGGATGTATATATAAGAAATCTGGCCCATGCTTTTTTCTTAACATTTCAGCATCAACAAATAAATGAGAATCTGGATAATCATCTTCAAAATAAAATCTACCATACTGTATTGGTTTTTTATCATCTTCCTGATAGCAGTGATTAATATAATCAAAAGGAGAAGTATTATAAAGTTCACTTATCCAATGATAAGCTGCTGCACAGCTTTGCCCTCCTGCATCCTTTACCAAATGAAAAATACTTTTATTATTAGATAACCTTGTTATTTTATTATTCACAATTCCACTTTTATATGGTGGTACTCCGGTCAAAATTGTTTCATATAGCGGCCTAGACATACTAGGCATTTCTGATTTGACCTTGTATAAATCACCAACTGATTTTTCTACTAAATGATTTAAAACTCCCATTTGTTCTTCTGCCTCTGAATAACAAAGGCCATCTAAAACAATAAATACAAGCTTATTTAACATAAATTAAAACCTCCTGCTGCCACTTTTGAGGAAGTTCAGCTGCAGTTTTTTCCCAGGCATCATAATCGCTTATAGTTACAACATTTTCATATTCTGCATCATCTAAAAGTTTTTCTTTTACTTCATCAGATAATTCTACCTTTCTTATTGGTCTAGCATATCCTTTTGCTAGATTTTCCTGCCCTTCATCAGATAAAATATATTCTCTAGTAAGCATAGCTGCATAAGGAGAATTTGCGTATTTATTTATTATTGTTGCATAACCACTCATAACTGCTGCTTCATCTAAAATTGTTATTTCATATCTATCTCTATCTATTTGATCTGCATAATTTAATGCATTAAAATCCCATAGAAATGCTACTTCAATTTCACCTTTTTCTAAATTTGCAGGTTTAGCATCAGCTATTGATGAAATACGTCCCTTTTTAGCAAGTTCTACAAAAAAATCTATACCAGGCTGAATATTACTTTCATCTCCTCCAAAGGCATAAGCAGCTGAAAGAACTGCATTTTGCGCTTGCGTAGCTTTTGTTACATCACCTACAATAACTGAGTAATCGCCATTTTTTATATCTTCCCAGCTTTGAGGTACTTTATCTACCTTAGTTTTATCTGTTATTACTGCAATTGTACCTGTATAACCTACTATCCAATCACCATTATCATCTTTTGCCCAGTCAGGAACTTCATCCCAGTAAGAAGTCTTATATGCTAGTGTAATACCTTTTTCTTCTGCTATAGGCCCAAAAGAAATTCCCACATCACCAATATCAGCTGTTGCATTATTTTTTTCTGCTGAAAATTTTGCAACTTCTTCTGCACTCGACATATCTGTATCTGTATGCTCTATACCATACTTTTCATTAATTTCTCCCCACGTCTCAATCCAGTTTGCCCATGAATCAGGCATTCCTAAAGATGCTACTTTTCCTTCTTCTTGCGCCTTCTCTTGAATTTCTTCTATTGATAAATTATCTGTATTTATTTCTTCTGCAGTCTCTGCTGAACTTCCACACCCTACAAATGTACCTGAAATTACTGTAGATAATGCCAAAACCATGCTTATAATTTTAATTTTATTTTTATTCATTAATTTGTTCCTCCAAATCATCATCTAATTTTTACTATATTTAAATAATAATTGGTAATTGTAAAACTAATATTATTAATCGGTTAACTTTTGTTAATTGATTGTAAAATAAAAAACTACCCAATATTATTGGGTAGTTCCTTATCTTCTATAAATCATATATATCTGAAAACTCTAAATTAATTTTATTTACTATACCATTTCTAATATTCTCTATACATTTTGTATCGGTTTCTTCTTTCCCTGAACATTTTTTATTTGGTAATTTAACGATCACTTCAGTTCCCACTGAATTTTCCCTATTTACTTCTACTATACCTTTATGCATTTCTACAATAGATTTTACTAATGATAGCCCTATTCCACTGCCTTCAGTATGTCTTTTTAAAGTTTTATCTCCTTGTATAAATCTTTCAAATACTTTTTCCATATACTCATCTGCTATACCTATTCCATCATCTTTAACACTAATATTTACATATTGTTCATCAGAATATATATATACTATTATATTTCCACCCTTGCTAGTGAACTTAATTGCATTAGATAATAGATTTAACATAACTCTTTCTATAGATTCTGGATCACATTTAATTATTATTTCTTCATCCATAGTATCAAAAATTATACTAAGCTTTTTATTTTCTACATAAGGTACTACTGATAATGTGATATCTTCTACCAATTCTACGATATTACAATTAATGAAATTAAGTTTTAAATATCCTGAATCAATTTTTGTAATATCTACTAAATTATTAATTAACCTTAACATCCTATTACAATTTTGTTTTAATGTTTTATCATATTTTTTATAGCCTTCAGCTAATTCTTGATCACTTTCTTTTTTCTTTAAATCTAATAGTTGTATACATGAATAAATTATATTTATAGGTGTTTTGAATTCATGAGATATATTAGCAAAAAATTGTCCTCTTATTTTTTCTACTTCTCTTATTTCTCTTAAATCTTCTTCAATGCTCTTTATTTTATTATTGTTTTCTTTTAAGTCATTAAGTAATTCATCACGTTCTTTTATTTTATAAAATACTTCTATAAATAAACCTATTAAAATAATACTAAAGCCTACTAATGAAAGTATTTTATTAAATGACATTGAAAAATAATAATATGAGCTCTTGCTTAATAAAAATACTGCCCTTCTAAAGGTAAAAATGCTTATAGAAGAGAAAAATATCATATAAATAAATTTATTTTGTTCTAACGCTCTTTTAACCAATATACACAATAAGATAAAATAATAACTCATTATTATTATGTTAGCTAGCGACATTCCTCGATAATATAACATAAATCTATGTGTATTCTTAAATTTTATTTCATAATAAACTGCTATTACATGTATTATTATTATTACTGCTACTGAAATTCTCTTATTATTTAAAATCTTACCTACAATTTTCTTTTTATTATATATTGCTAAGTTTAACAATATTACTCTAAACAAAAAAGCTGAACCTAACATACCCCAAAACGGTATAATT
>CAKVNP010000175.1 GCA_934777095.1 uncultured Clostridium sp.
ATGGCTGCCCAAATTTATTTATCCATCTTATCTGAGACTGCTTATATCCACTATCAAAGCAAAATTCCTCTATTTTATTCTCATTTAAATATTTCATTAATGCTTTAATTAATTTAGAACCAACACCTTTACCTTGATACTCTGGCAGAATAAAGAGGCTATTTAATTCCCCTATATTTGAAAATTCATTATCTGTACACACTCTTATGGCCTCACTACATTCACCATATGCTATAGTACCAATTACCTTATCTTTATGCTTTGCTACAAAAAATACATTTTTCCTAGATTTATTTTTAATAGAATCAATTAATAGTAATTTCTTATTATGTATTTCCTTTTCTAATACTTCTGGTTCTACCTCATCTTCTGATTCCTTAAAAGCTACTGGAATTGTAACTTTAAAAACATCATAAGCTTTTTCTAAATCACTTTCCCTAAGTTCCTCAATAATTAAATTCTCAATTTTCATTTTATCCCCCTTAAAATTCTTACTATATACCCTCTATTATACTAAAACTAAAGTATTTGATAAATATAAAATAATAGAGAAGCATACATTTAGCACGCTCCTCTACCCCTCAAATCAACTTTTATTCATCTTATAAAAATACTTTAATATATCGTCTATATCTTTAAATTCTATACCTGCCACTTCACATGATTCACAGATTGCTTCTTCTATTTCATCTATCGGAATATCTTTTATACTTTCATATTGTTCTTTATCTGTTGAATAAGATTTACAAATTGCATTTTCTAATTCTTCTTTAGGGATTCCATCTTCACTAAAAATGCATAAAAATATATGTCTAATATGATTTTCTCTTTCAATTGATGCTAAAATATTTTCCATATATCCTCCCTTAACAAATACATTATTTATTCATAGTATAGACCAAAATGATATATTATTACCATATTTTCATAAAATTTATTTCATAATAATATATTTATCTTATTATATTCTAGTCATAGTAATTTAGAAAATAAATTTATCAAATGTCTCTACATTTTTAGGACAAATTTGTATTTATCCCCTTTCACTCTTATGAAATATTTATACATAAATAAAATTACTGTAGTTAAAATACATAATAATATAAGAATAATAAATTCTTCTGCTTTTAACATACTTAAATGTAATATTTTATTAAACAATATCTCCCCGCTTAAAAATCCTAAGGCAGTTGTAATACATAAAAATAAACGAATTTTATTTAAAGGCCTACATACCTCTGTAACAGCTAGAAAACTAGTAAACCCAATGGTATTATACATTATTGTAATCATATTAGAATTTTCAATGTTTAATATATTAGCCAAAACAGAAATCACCATAATATTTAACATAATCATCAACGAATATGGAAATGCATTTCTTAACACAGTCTTTAAAAACGGATTCCTTATCTTTTGGCCATTAGGTTCAAATGAAATAAAGAATGATGTATATCCTTCAATAATTAAATCAACTAAGGTGATTTGTACAGGTATGAATGGAAATGCTGTAAATGTAACAATATTGAATATTGATAACATTACTGAATACAACGTTTTAATAAAAAATATCCTTGCCACATTAGTTATATTATTTACTACTCTTCGACCTTCCATTAATACATCTTTTAAAACACTAAAATCTGAATTTAACAATACAATTTGTGAGACTTGTTTTGCTATATCACTAGCATCAGGAAGTGTTATGCTACAATCAGCCTGCCTTAATGCCATAACATCATTTACTCCATCACCAGTCATTGCAACAATATGGCCTTTATCTTGTAATGATTTAACCAATAAGCTTTTTTGGCTAGGAGATACCCTTGCAAATATACTATATTTTTCTACTAAATATGGTATTTCCTCATCATTAACTTCTGACAAATCAATATATGAATTGTACTCTTTTAGACCAGCTTCCTTAGCTATACTTGCAACAGTTAGTACATTATCACCAGATATAATTTTTACATTTACCCCTTGCCCTTTAAAAAATCCTAACATTTCTTTAGCATTTTTCCTTAAAGGATCAGATAATTGTATTGAAGCAATTATCTCTAACTCCGGCAATTCATCAATAATAATTTCTTTTGTAAAACCAATTAATAAAACTCTTTCACCTTGCTGCTGGGCTTCAACTAAATTACTTGTCATTTTAAATTTACTTTTTTTAATTAATCTCTCTGGAGCTCCAACTACAATTGTCCCAAGATCGCTAAAGGATATTGAGCTCCATTTTCTTTCTGATGAAAATTGAATTTTATGATCAATTTCTAATTCATAATTGCCTTGATAATAATTTTTTAGTGCTTGAAAAGTTCCATTTCTATCATCCATTTCATTAACATATGCCGTCATTATATTTGTAAAATCAATTGGTAACAACTGATCTTTATAACTTGTAACATTAGTAACTTTCATTTTTCCTTCAGTAATAGTACCAGTTTTATCAAGACATAATGTATCTACATGTGATAATGTTTCAACACTATATAAATTTTGTACTAATACCTTCTTCTTAGCTAGTTTTATTACTGCTGCTGCAAGAGAAATACTAATTAATAAAACCAATCCCTTAGGAAGCATCCCTAACAAAGACGCTGACACTGATATTACGCTGCTTTTAAGCTCTTCTCCTCTATAAAAATAAGATTGGATAAATAAAATAATCCCTACAGGTATTATGATAAAACTTGTAATTCTAGTAACGAATTTCATAGAATTTAATAATTCAGAATTTAACTTTTTCTCACTTTTTCCTTTTAGTGCAATAGTTGTAGCGAAATTATCTGCGCCTACCTTTACTACTTTTGCATGACATTTACCACTAACTACATAACTTCCTGATAATATTTCATCACCTATGTTTTTTATAATACTTTCAGATTCACCTGTTAGCAAAGATTCGTTAACTTCGATTTTACCCTCTATAATAATTGAATCTGAAGGAATTTGATCTCCACTTCTTAACACTATAATATCATCTTTTACTATTTCTTCTACAGCTATTTCTTTCTCTACTCCATTTCTTATAACGCTAACTTTAGATACCATAAGTACTGACAATTTAGCCACCATATTCTTCGCCTGTATTTCTTGAATAGTTCCTATGGATATATTTAATATTATAATAAGCATAAATGCTAAATTAGAATATGCCCCTACTGCTGTCAAAGCAAGAGCAATTAGAAGATTATATAAATTAAAAAGAGTACATACATTACTGAGAATAATTTGCCAATTTGATTTAACTTTATTATCCTGTACTATATTTTTTTCACCTTTTTCATTTCTTTCTAATACCTCATTTTCCGTTAAACCTATAATTTTTTCTTGTTTTTCCATACTAATAACACTCCATCATAACTTTAATTAAAATAAAATATTTTACTCATTTAAGATTATCACCAAATCATGTAAACTTATGTAAAATCTTTGTTAAATTCTTGTTATTTTCCTAAAAAATAATAAAAAACTAGTCAAGCTATAATGCTTGACTAGTTTTATTTTCATTTATTGTATCCAATTTACGTAATTCGCTAACTGCCATTGCTATTGCTACTACTGCAGCAATAAAATCAGCAACTGGGCCTGAATACATTATTCCATCAATACCCATAAATCTAGGTAATACTATTAATAATGGCAGCAAGAATAAAATCTGCCTAGTTAATGAAAGAAAAATACCTTTTTTAGGCTTACCAATAGCAGTAAAGAAATTAGATGATATCGGCTGGATACAGTTTACAATAGTAAATAGCAGGAAGATTCTAAAATATTGTACTCCAAAATCAAAATACATTTCTGAACCTGAACCAAAGAATGAAATAATCTTTCTTGGTACTAACTGAAATACTGCAAATGCAATAATTGATACTAGCATTCCATAACCTATTGCTAATTTATAAACATTTTTTACTCTATCATATTTCTTAGCACCATAGTTAAAGCTAGCTATCGGCTGTAATCCTTGAGAAAGCCCAATTACCACTGACATATAAACCATATTTACCTTTGTTATTACCCCTGCACATGCAAGTGGAATAGATTCTCCATAAACAGATAATGCCCCATAATATGTTAAAGATTTATTCATTACAATTTGTACAATCATCATTGCTAATTGATTAAAACATGGTGCCGCTCCTAGCGATATTATTTTACCTGTATACTCCCACTTAGGAATTAAATGTTTAGCTTCAATTTTACCTGATTTATATTTACGCAGATATCTAAATACTAAATAGGCTGAAAAGATTTGCCCAATTATTGTTGCTAATCCTGCTCCTGCCATTCCCATATCAAATCCAAAAATAAATATTGGATCTAAAATTGTGTTAATTAAAGCACCTGATAAATTGCAGATCATTGTATATTTAGGACTTCCATCTGCTCTTACTAAATGTCCTCCACCTGTAGCAAATATTAAAAACGGAAAGCCTATTGAAATATAGCGTGTATATGTCTTAGCATATTCTAAGACATTATCTGGTGAACCAAAGAACTTAAGCATTGGTGTTAAAAATAGTTGAGCTATAACACATAAGATAACTCCGCCACCAAATAAAAGTATTGCTGCATTTCCGATATAATGAAGTGACTTTTCCTTTTTTCCTCCTCCTAAAGTTAAGTTGAAAGACGAAGCTCCTCCAATTCCCAGTAAAAGTGCTATAGCTATACAAGAAGTGCTTAAGGGAAATGTAATATTAGTTGCTGCATTTCCTAATTCACCCACGCTTCTGCCAATAAAGAACTGGTCCACAATATTATAAAATGCACTTACTAACATTGCTATTATGCTTGGTATAGCAAACTTTCTTAGTAGTTTATTTATTGGTAAAGTTTCTAATACATTATTACCTTTATTCTTCATTTTATCCTCCATTTATTAATCCTTTTTTATGTAAAATTTTATATGCCAAGTTTCATTATATATTTTAACCATAATTTCACCAATTAGTTAGCGTTTGTTATAGTAAAATATGCTTCGTAAAACTATCGTCTATGTTAATTAAATAATTTTTTATACTTATCTAATTCCCTGATTTTATCAAGTTCTACATCCTCTTTCATATACTCTTCAAAGAAATCATTTAGCTCAATTGATTTGATAACATCAGCCAATGCAGCTTCTAATTTATCTATAGCTGCATAAAAGCAGGCTCTATTATAATAAAGAAAACCTTCCTCATCATTTTCCTTAATTCCCTCATTGATAATTTCTATAGCTTTTAAATAATCTTCCTTCTCCCTATAAATTACTGCATAATTTAAATAGCTGTAGGGATATTGAGGATTTTGTACAATAGATTTTTTGTAATATTCTATGGCAGCCTGCTCATTTCCAAGCTTATTATTAAATACTCCTAAGTTAAACAGAATCCTAAAATGATCAGAGTCTATTTCATAAGCTTTTTCCATATAATTTAAAGCAGTTTCTGTATTACCTAATTCATCATAAATACAGCCTAAATT
>CAKVNP010000176.1 GCA_934777095.1 uncultured Clostridium sp.
AGTTAAGGTTTTTCCTAAGGAAAGGGAAAATTTCAAAAAGTTCTATGAAGATATGTCTAAGATGTATATGAAGGTAATAGCTGAAGATCCAGTATTTTTATCACCAGATACAGTACCAAAAGAAAAGGGGGCAGAGAAGTTTAAAAATCATCCTCTTTGTTATTTAAAATTTCTAAGCTATATGAATATGAGTACTGAAAAGTTATTAAAAAGATATTTTAAGGATCCGGGAGTTTTTAAATTTTTTGATAAATTGACTTCAACTTATTGTTACACCACAGTTAAAGAAACACCAGCTATCTTATCATCAATAATGTTTGTAGATAATCATTTTGGCGGTAGTTATTATCCAGCTGGATCAACATTGAATTTAATAGGGAAACTTGAAAAGGTAATTGAAGAAAATGGTGGCGAGATGATTTACAATAAAGAAGTTATTCAAATTTTGCAGAAGGACAATAAGGTTTTAGGGATAAGGCTTGCTGATGGGAAAGTAATCAGGTGTTCTAAAATAGTAAATAGCGGCAATGTGTGGGATTTATACAATAAGCTGTTAAAAGGCAGCGCAGATAAGAAAAAAATTAAGTGGGCCAATTCATTGGCGCCAACATATACTTCTGTAATATTATATGCAGTTGTGAGAAAAGAAGCAATTCCTCAGGATACGCTTCCAATAGAAATGCTTATTGGGAATAAAGATAAAATCGATGAAGGTGAAATTACAGTATATATCTTAAGTATAGATGATAAGAGTATCTGTAATGAGCAATATCATGTAATAGAAGCAATAGGGCCAACGTTTAAGCTATGGCCGACTAGCAGTAATAATTATGCTCAATCAGCTGAATATAAGAAGTTTAAAGAAAAGGAAAAAAATAGGGTGTTAGATACTTTAGAAAAAAGATTTCCAGGCTTTAAAGAAAATTTAGTTTTTGTAGAATTAGCAACACCATGCAGTTTAAAGAGATATGCATTAAAACATAATGGAGCAACTGCTGGAGTAAAACAGCAATTAGGACAGCATATGCTGAAGAGGCTGCATACCAAAAGTGAAGTAGAAGGATTATATAATTGTGGGGAATCAACTGTTATGGGTACTGGAACGCCAGCAGTTACTGTATCAGGAATAAGTGCAGCCAATTTAATACTTAGGGATTTAGGTGTAGAAGAATATGAATATGAAGAGCAGATGAAGCAATATGTAAATATAGTTAAACCACCATTTATCAGCAGTACAGCTGGAAAAGCTGAAATAGTTAATTTAGCTAATAAGTGTCAGTTCTGTGAAGAACCTAAGTGTCAAGAGGGATGTCCATATAATGTTCCAATAAGAGATATTAATAGAAGGATAGCAGCAGGAAATATTTATGGCGCAAAAAAGGCAAGAGGAAGTAACCTTAGCTGTATTTCCTGTAAGGAAAGAAAATGTGAAGAATATTGCATCAGAAATCAATTTGCTGAGCATGTTGAAATATATAAAATAAATAGCAACCTGTAAAGGCTGCTATTTATTATTTTAAGTTCACAAAAGAAGTCGATTTATTTTAGGATATTACTATATAAAAAGCTAGATTATTCTTATTAATGCGATAAAGGCAAATGATATACAGGCCCTTAGTTTATTAAATGAAATTAACGAAGTATTCTAAGCTAAGTAAATAGCAGTGTTTTTAAATTAGCAACTGTTGGTTTACATGTTTAGAAACTAGTAAATTATTGTGTTTTATTGTAGAATAGCCATAATAAAACATGAGGTGATTAAATGTCGTTTAATGATAAATTAAAAGAATTAAGAAAAGAAAATAAACTATCACAAGAACAATTAGCTGAGAAATTAAATATTTCAAGACAAGCTATTTCTAAATGGGAGTCTGGCAAAGCTTATCCAGATATAGATAATTTAATGTTATTAGCAAAAATATTGGAAGTTTCACTAGATGAGTTATTGATTGATGAAAAAAATAAATATAGTGATGATGTTGAAGAAGAAAATGAGAATAAAATAGATGCTGATATAAGTTCACATAAAAGTATTTGGGATATAAGATTAAAAGCCAAAGGAAATAATTCGAATCAGAAGGAAGCAGATAACGAAACTATCGAGGATATAAAGTTAAATCCTAAATATGATGAGGATGAAGAAGATGATGATGATATATCCATAAATTTAATGGTTGGCGGATTTATTATTGGTACAGCTATAGGAACTATTACAGATAATTTTATGTGGGGATCAGCACTGGCGTTTGTTGGCATGGGAATTGGCTATATAATTGAATCATTTATTAAGAAGAAATAAGAACATGATTAAACTAAATCCTGTTCTTTCTATTCTATATATCAATTGGTATAATTTGTATATGGGTATTAATGGAGGTGATTAGAATGAGTAATAGTGAATTCCCGGAAAACTTTTTATGGGGAGGAGCTACTGCCACAAATCAATTTGAAGGCGGATATAGAGAAGGCGGCAAAGGCCTTAGCACTGCAGATGTAATGGCTGGTGGATCATATAATTTGACAAGGGTAAGAGAGATTGGACACAAAATAACTTAGCAGTTATTTTTTGTGGAGCAGAGAGTAGTTGCCGTTGGCAAAGTGAATGGAGAGAGGACACAAATAAATAGGGTTATCTATGGTAGTAGTTTAGGTGTTTATGTGAGGTGAGTAGATGAATAAGGAATTAGCAATAATGAATTTTTCACATATATATGAAAAGCAGAACTTTTATAAACATACGGAGGCTAAATGGATAGACTGCAGTGAAATAAGAGGAACTAATGGATATTGTGATGAAATAGCTTATAAGGATATAGAGAAAATAGTAAAGAATTATAAGCCTGAAGGAATTCATTTTATTGATTCTGGAAATTATCATTATGCTACGGAATTCTGGATAGATAAAATTAAAGAAGATTTTATGCTGATAGTTTTTGATCATCATTCAGATATGACTAAGCCAGCCTTTGGAAGTATTTTATCTTGTGGATCATGGATTATGGATGAGCTGGATAAAAATATATTTTTGAAAAAGATAGTAATAATAGGGCTAAGTGAAGAACAAAAAGACAGTATACCCAAGCAGTATATGGACAAGCTTCAATGTATTTCTGAAAAGGAGTTAATAAAAATTAATACTTGGAAAAAGATTATTAATAATGATAAGAAGCTGCCTGTTTACATCTCAATAGATAAGGATGTTTTAAATGAAAAAGTAGTAAGTACAACATGGGATCAGGGAAAAATGAGTTTTGCTGAATTAAAGAATATTCTTCATATAATTATTAATAATGAAAATATTATAGGAGTGGATATTTGTGGAGAGGATGAGGGCGATAAAATCCAACAGTTGAAAAATAATGACAAGGTTAATACAGAGCTATTAAATTTTTTACTAAAAGAAGTAAAATTCCACTAATTAAAGGAATAATAGAACTTACTCTAGCATTAATCTTATTATTTAATCCATTTACAAAGAAGATAAAAAGATATAAAATATAAAGTATATAGTAAAAAGAAAGGAGGCAATAAAATGAATGGTTTAGGGTATACACCTTGCTTAAGCAGCAGTGCTTGTTCAAAAACAGCAGTTTTAGAACAGATACAGGACTACTGCGCCCATTTTTAGGGGATCCATTCATTATATTGTCTTTTTAAATAAGCAGTAGCTCCTGAAAGAACATATGAAATATATCTTAAAAGATATAGCATATGTTCTTTTTGTATATAAAAAAATATATAAAAATTATAGGAGTAATGTTATGAGAAATATATTAGATGTGAAATTATGTGTTAATCAGCAGCAAGAAAATAAGATAATAAGAAATATAAAGATAGATTATGTTTATTCTTTTATGAGGAATTTTGATATATCCAGCGCTATTTGGGTATTATATATGGTTTATAAAGGACTTCCTTTATGGCAGGTAGGAATTGTTGAAGGAATATTTCATTTAGCAAGCTTTTTATTTGAAGTACCTTCAGGTGCTATTGCAGATTTATTCGGTAGGAAAAAAACACTTATTGCAGGGAGAATCTGCAGCGCATTGTCAGCAATCGTACTTTTATTTTCTAATAGTGTGATTCATTTTTCAATTGGTTTTATTATTTCTGCTTTGAGCTATAATTTAAATTCTGGGTCAGAAGAAGCCTTAGTTTATGATAGTTTAAAGGTAGACGAATCTGAAGATAAATATTTAAAAGTAAATAGCAGATTAAATATAATAATGGAAGTATCACAAGGAACAGCAACTTTTATCGGGGGAATTTTAGCAGAAAAATCATATGTGTATTGTTATGCTGCTGTTATATTAATATCATTAATTTCACTTATTCCTTGCTCAATGTTTAAAGAGCCAGCAATAAGATCAGAAAAGAATGAAAGCATTTCATTAATAAGTCATTTTAAGCTTTGCTATAAAATATTAAGAGAAAATAAAAAAATCTTGAATATATTGTTATATTATCCATTAATATTTACTTTTAATACTGTAGTATTTTTCTATGGTCAGCAGTATTTTAGCGTTTTAGGCTGCAATAAAATTCAAATTAGTCTAATTATGCTTTTAAGTGGAGCAGGAGGATGCCTTGGAGCATTAACCTGTGAAAAGGTAGTTAGGGCATTGGGAGATAATGCAAAATATGCAGCTTCAATGCTTATGGGAATAAGTATATTATTTATTAGTGGAAAGAGTTTGCCTGTATCAATAATATTTTTTGTAGTAATGAGTTATGCAAATTCACTTTTGTATCCAATACAATCGACATCATTAAATAAACTTATCCCCTCAGCGCAAAGAGCAACTATTATTTCAATAGATAGTATGATATTTTCTCTATCAATGATTTGTATGTTTCCTATATGCGGATTAATTGCAGATATTTTTACTCTCCATTTAGCATTTTGTATGTTAGGGATAACTCAGATAATATTAGTGTTTATCCTATATAAGGGAAATAGATAAGTAATAAAAACAGCAGAAATGCTGTTTTTTATTGCAAACAGTATTCCAGTATATTACAATTAATTTATGAGACATTTTAAGCAAAGGAGAGATAATTTATGAAAAAACCTTTTATGATTGCATAGTGAAAGCTATTGCATATCAATAAAAATGAAATAGCTTTTACTAATCCATAAATATAATTAATTAAAGTATGGAGATATAGTATATGAGCTGTTTAAATAAAAGAAATAATAGATTTGAAACTAAAGATGAGAAAATTCCAGAGGTAATTAGAAAATGCCCTAAGTGCGGTAAGAAAACTCATTTTATTAATACTAAGAGATTTAGAGTAAATGCTAATAAAAATAGAGTAGATGTATGGCTTATTTATCAATGTAGAAAGTGTAAATCAACTTGGAATATGACCATTTATGAAAGAAAAAATCCTAAAAAGAATTTAGCTGAAGAATATGAAAGATTCCTAGCAAATGATGAAGATCTGGCAAAGGAATATGGTAAAGATAAAGA
>CAKVNP010000177.1 GCA_934777095.1 uncultured Clostridium sp.
GTTGATGCTAATTTAACCAATGAAAATAGTGTAGTTAGATTTATGGAATATGATCATAATCTAGCTAATATAAATTCATATTATGTTGTAGAAGGAAGGTTGCCAGAAAAAGCTGGTGAAATTGCTTTAGATGAGCAGGCTGTAGAAAGTGGCAGATATAAGATTGGAGATACATTTAAAATTGAATGTGATGATGATACTAAAGAGAAGTTTTCCAATACAGAATTTAATATTGTAGGTATAGTAAGAAGTCCTCTATATATGGATAAGACTTTAAAGGGTAATACAACCATTGGAAAGGGCAAAATAGATTATTTTGCAGTAATTAATAAAGATGATTATTCAATGGATATCTATACAGAAATATATGTTAAATTCAAAAATACTGAAGGTTTAAAAGCTTATAGTGATGAATATAATGAAAAAATGGAAGAAAATACAGAGTACTTAAAACAACTATACTCTGAAAGACCTAAGGAGAGAACAGAAGAAATAAAAGAAGAAGCTTTAGCAGAAATTAAAGCTAAATATGCGGATGCTGGTATTTTAGGATTAGAAGGATTAAATATTGAAGAAAAGCTGCCTGAAATCAGTGAAGCTAAATATTACTTCTTTGATAGAAATGATAACCAAGGATATTCCGAATTTAAAGATGTAATAAATAGGCTTAATTCAATTGCAACAGTATTTCCGATGTTCTTTTTCATAGTTGCTATTTTAATCTGCCTTACTACAATGACTAGAATGGTTGAAGAAAATAGAACTGAAATAGGAACATTAAAAGCTTTAGGATATAGTAATTATGAAATAGCGAAGAAGTATGTAATTTATGCTTCATTAGCAAGTATTACAGGTGGAGTTGTTGGAGTATTAATAGGCTTCAATTTATTCCCAAGGATAATATATACAGCATATAGTAATCAATATTATTTACCGTCATTAGCTATTCATTATTATACAAGATTTATAATACAGGCACTAGTAATTTCAATCTTATGTACAGTTGGTGCAGCATTAGTTGTGTTAAAGGTAGATTTAAACAGCAGCCCATCAGAGCTTATGAGACCAAAAGCACCAAAGATGGGTAAAAGAATTTTACTTGAAAGAATTACACCAATATGGAGAAGACTTAACTTTAATCAAAAAGTAACCTTTAGAAATCTATTTAGATATAAGCAGCGTATGATAATGACTGTATTTGGCATATCAGCTTGTATGGCAATGATTATAACAGGTTTAGGATTGAGAAATTCAATAAATGGTTTAACTGATAAACAGTTTAATAAGCTTTGGAAATATCAAGCGATAGTTATTTTAAATGATAATTCAAGTGCAGAAGAAAATGAAGAATATACTAATGAATTAAAAGGTTTAAAAGGCTTTGAGGAAAGTTTAGATATGCACCAAGAAGCAATAACTATATCAAAGGAAAATATTAACAAGCAAAGCGTAACTTTATTTGTTCCTAGTTCAAAGGATGAATTTAAAGATTTTGTATTATTAAATAACAGATTAACTAGCGAAGAATATGATTTATCAAATGAGGGCGCCATCATAACCGAAAAGCTTGCAAAGCTATTAGATATTAAAATAGGAGATGTTATTACTATTGCATCTAGCGAGAATGATTTATATCAGATAAAAATTAGTAATATTGCTGAAAACTATTTAAGTCATTCAATGTATCTAACAAAGGAATACTATGAAGCTGTCTTTGGAAAAGAACCTTCATTTAACTCACAATTCATAAAATTCAATGAAGATGAGTTAGATGAAGATTATATTGCAAGTACCTTGATGAAAACAAAAAAGGTTATAAATATATCGATGACATCTAGTATGGCTAAAGCAACTAACGATGCAATGGATATGTTAAATATAGTTGTTGTTATATTAATAATATCAGCAGGTGGATTAGCATTTGTAGTTCTTTACAACTTAAATAATATAAATGTTTCAGAGAGGATTAGGGAGCTATCAACCATCAAAGTATTAGGGTTTTATAATCATGAAGTTACGATGTATATTTTAAGAGAAAACTTTATTTTAACAGCTTTAGGGATACTAATAGGAATGTTTATGGGTAAAATTCTTCATGGATTTGTAACTGCAACAGCAGAAGCTGATAATATGATGTTTTCACCTGAAATCTATGCTTCAAGCTATGTTTATTCAATTATCTTAACCTTATTATTCTCATTTATAGTAATGTTGCTGATGCATAGAAAATTAAAGAAAGTCAATATGATTGATGCTTTAAAATCTAATGAATAGAATAAAAACTTAGTTACAATAACATATTAAGTTAAGAAATATCATATTATTTATTAAGATAATGTGATATTTCTTTGTATTTATAGAGAATATAATCATTCTTATAGAAAGATATAACAATATACAAAATACTTGCTACAGTAATAATTTATTTTACTATTTAGAGATAAACATTAATTGACCATTTTTTAGTTATTTAAATCATAAAGATTTAAAATAAAAGCTTTTAGTAATGGGGGAATTGTTTAATGTCTAAAATGATAAAATGTAGGTATTGTTCTAAAGAGATAACAGCTAATGCTAGAGTTTGTCCAGAGTGTGGTGCTAAAATTAATAAACCAATATATAAAAAGCCATGGTTTATAGTAATGGTTCTATTGGTTATATTTATGGCAATTGGCGCAATAAATAATAAGGGTGATACCAGTAAGGAAAAAAGTGAAGTGGCTGAAAAAGACCAACAGGCAGCTATTAATAAAGAGGTAGGAGAAAATGTAAAAGCAGCAGAAAACTCATCTGAGGTTAGAGAGGAAGAAAAAACTGCAGTGGAGATTCCAGAAGAAAAGCCACAAGAAGCTGTAGCAGAAGAGCCAACAGCTCAAGCTTCAAATGAGCAGAAGACAGAAGAAAATGTATCTACAGAATATAAGAATGCATTAAGGATGGCAAAATTATATAGTGATACTATCCATATGTCTAAGGCGGGACTATACAATCAATTAACTTCAGAATATGGTGAAAATTTTGCTGCAGATGCTGCACAATATGCAATAGATAATCTTCAGTAGTAGTTCAGATAGATTTATGAAATAAAAGAGTATTTTATATTAAGCATTTTAATTTAATATAAAATACTCTTTTTTTTGCCAAACAATAATTTTATTTGTTTTAAGTATATTTATCTAATAAGAACAAAAATATAGGACAATACTTTTAAAAGAAATACTCGTAAATGAGTATAAATATATAAACCTAAAACCTGAAATCTAGCTTGAATCATAAAATTATGTTAAGATATTATTAGGTATTATATGGTAATTGGGAGAAGAGATGCATCAGAATTTTGCCTGTGAAAAATGTGGAACATATAATTCTGTTTATGCAGATGGCTGTTCAGTTTGTAGCAATGAAACAGCAAATGCTTTTGCTAGAAGGCATTGGGATATTATTAAGGACAGTTCAGAACGAGATTTAGTATAGAAGATATATTTATTAGGATATATATGATCGGGGTGAGATAATGAAAAAATACACAAAATATTTATTAATATTTTTACTTGGAGTACTGTTCTATTTTATTGTAACTGCAGACTTTAGCGCTATCATTCCTTCCATGTTTAATAAATGATAATTGGAAGAATTACGATATTTTGTTTAAAGTAATGTTAGTCATCTTTGCAGTTATTAATTTATATCGTTATCTACAGTTTGATAAACTATAAATCAGATAAAAAAATTTCACATTCATCATAGATTACTTTATAATCTAGCAAAAGATGGTACAAGGTTCTTTATAAATATTATCTTCACAGAGGCATAAGCAAATAATATATTAATGATTTAAGCAAAGAGTATTTTAGGACAAGTGTATACTTGCTGTAAAATACTCTTTATTCTTAATTTTATATTATTCCATAAGACCAGTGTCACTAGTTTCAGGGAATGAACTGATATCAAATTTTCCTTCATCATAACTGGAATCTTCAGAATCAGAAATTTTATTTATATCCTTAGCAATAGCAGCTGAATTCATTAATAGAGTTTCCTTGTTTGTGGATGGGCGTGGATTATTGTAATAAATAATATCCTGATTAGAAGCTTGATCATTAATCTTAAGATTTTCCAGATTCTTATCAAGAGAAATAATCATATCTCCATCACTCATTTTTGAAGTATCGGTTTTAAGTTCATGAGCTAATATGCCTACAGGCTTGCCATCTTTATCATGCATCTAATTATCCTCCTTGTTTTTACTTTTATTATTTGAAGTAATAAGTATTTAATTCATGGAAAGTTTTTAATATATCTTAAGAAAAAAATTAATTAAGAATATCTGACAGTTTTTTGAAAAGATGATAAAATAACACAAGAAATATATTAGCAGAAAATGAAGTTTAAAAGGGTTAGGAGAGATAATAAGCATAGAACCATTAGATACTATATTTGAAGAGATGGCTTAACTATAGACAACTCTTTATTAGTATGCAATATAAAAGCCAAGCAGTACTGCCTGGCTTTTTATTAACCATAAATTAATATTCTTTAGTAACAGGTGTAGTAACAGGTGTACCATCTGTATTTAATAAAGTAGTTAAGCCACCACTATAGCCATCCCAGCAATATAGGTAGTTTACCCCTGTTTCTTTATCAACTAATACTCTGCAGCCGGATAATCCATTTTGCTCATAAGCAACTTCGAATCTTTTATTAGCAGCATCTTTTTTCTTAAACATTAATTATTCACTCCTACTATTGATCAATTTATATAATTTATAAACTATTTTGCGGACAATTTATTTAAAATGTTCTTTTTAAAATTTCTTAATTTACTTATATCATGAGTTTGTGCATATGAACCTAATATAATTAATGATATACCGGCACCAGCGCACACACCTTTAATAAATTCAGGGAATATATCTAGTCTATTTCCAAGCAGAAATATTCCATTAAATAATAAGCCAAAAGCTAAGTAGTTATTAATCTTTTTCATATCTCATCACTCCTTGTTTCTATATATTTATTATAAAATCTAGGAAGAAGGTTTAATAGTGACTATGGTCATTCAAAGGGAATAAAAAGTAATTTTTACTTTAGCAATAGGTAAGTTTATAATTTAAATTTGAGTTAAAAGTTATGAAAATATAGATTTAAAAGAAGGGAATATCTCATTTATTTAGAAGTACTTAATAAAAGTAAAATAAAATGGAGTTGAAAAAGTAAGTGAAATATAAAAGGGGTAGGGTGGAAAAGGTTTTGATAAGTATAATTGCAATTATTATAGCAGTCATTTTTTTAATAATGTTAGTACTTTATTTAGAAAGTCCAGGCAAAGTAAAACCGTTTGTTGATGAAAATAATAAAGTGATTAAAAATAGTATTTCGGAAAAAACTTTTGTAGATATTAATGGTGTACAGCAAGGCATGATTATTAAGGGAAGGAATATAGATAATCCTATTAT
>CAKVNP010000178.1 GCA_934777095.1 uncultured Clostridium sp.
GCATTTAATAATAAGCAATCTGAACTTCATAACCAATTGTTAAATACAACTGCCAGTGGAAGTGAGGAAAGAAATATTGGAGAGGCTCTTATGTTAGCTATGGAAATATTGGAAGGAAAAGAAGCTGATGAAGATGCCAGCAAAAATATAGTAATGATTTCATCAGGAGAAGTAGATGACAATAATGTTGATTTAAATGCAATTAGAGATAAAAATTACAATATAATAAGTGTTGAATTGCAGGAAGAAAAAGGGCAGACTATAGGAAGCTTTAAAGGAATTCATAATTATTTAGGCGGAAGTGAGGATTGTTATATTTCATGGAAGCCTGATGGTGGAAATTATAATAATCCGGATGCTGTTATGAAAGAAGCTGCAGATAAATTATCTTCAATGTATAGAAAGACGTATTCGATAACTAATGCAAAATTATATTTTGATTTAGGAATGAATATTTCTTCAGTTTCAGGATTAACTCAGGATAATGGAATGGAAAGTATTGATCTAGGAGAAATTAAATATAAGTATAATGCAGCAAGTAATAAGTATAGCAGTGATTCGTTCAATGTATCATTTAAAATAAAAAGTAAAGCATGTGGTGAATTAAGATTTGGAAAGGAAAATTATTTAACTTATAATAGTTTAATAGGTAAAGACTTGAAAGTATATATAGAAACGCCTAAACTAAATGTAAATTCTCCAGTAACAGATCTGAAGCATGGACTTTATGAAGGTATTGTTAATGGTAAAGCTAGTATCGATGTATCAAATAATAAAGAGTTTGCTGCTGATACAAATATTAATTTTGCAGCTTCCTTTACTTTCTTAGGGAATAGCAAAGTGTGTTTAACTGTAGATAATAATGGAACGGTAAATGAAGAACCTAAGATTTATAAAATAGAAAATAGCCAGTTAATAGAAGTAGGACAATTGAAATTAGAAGGAAATAATAATCAATATACCTTTGAGTTAAGTGGAATAGAAAAAGAAACACAATTTGTGGTTTTATATGGATATAAAATAAATAATGATGTAAAGATAGATTTCATAACAAATAATATTACGGTATCATCATCAAATAAGGATGCATCAGTAAGATTAAAGAAAGACGATAGTGGAAATGTACAATCATTACCAGATTTATTTTAAGATTTAAAAATAGCTGAATTAAATATTCAGCTATTTTTTTAAATTCTAGTATCAAATTATTTAAAATAGAATATATTAAATAACTAAAATGCGATTGGATATTATTATTATATTGACAAAAAATATGGAAAATAATAAAAAGATATTAAATGTAAATTATTACAATTTTAAAAAGGGTAAAAATAACATTTTATGGAGTTGACATCTATAGAATAATAAACTATAATAATAAAAAAAATCGAAAAACAACGAATAATATTTAAACTTGTATATACCTCGAATATGGCGAGGAGTCTCTACCGGAAACCGATAATTTCTGACTATAAGTGGATGTTTAAGCTTAAGATATAGACGAATATTATGATCTTTATAGCGTATCAACTTTCACTTTGCGAGGTTGGTGCGCTTTTTTATATTTATGATAAAAAATACATATTAAATATCAATAAAAATATGGATGTAAAAATATAAGGGGGAAATTAAAAATGGCTAAAATTATTAAAACTGCATATACATTTGACGATGTATTATTAGTTCCAAACAAATCAGAGGTATTACCTAATGAAGTTAGTTTAAAGACTAAGCTGACTAAGAAAATAACATTAAACATACCTTTAATGAGTGCAAGTATGGATACAGTTACTGAATCTAAAATGGCTATTGCCATTGCAAGAGAAGGTGGAATTGGAATAATCCATAAGAACATGACTATTGAGCAGCAGGCTATGGAAGTTGATAGAGTTAAGAGACAAGAAAACGGAGTTATCACTGACCCTATATTTTTAAATGAAGATAATACTGTAAGAGAAGCATTAGAATTAATGTCAAAATACAGAATATCAGGAGTTCCAATAACAGAAGGTACTAAGCTAGTTGGAATAATTACTAATAGAGATATTGTTTTTGAAACAAACTATGATAGAAAAGTTAAAGAAGTAATGACTAAGAGCCCATTAGTAACAGCAGCAGAAGGGACAACCTTAGAACAAGCTTTAGAAATATTAAAAGCTCATAAAATTGAAAAGTTACCATTAGTTGATAAGCATGACAACTTAAAAGGGCTTATCACAATAAAAGATATTGAAAAAGCTAAAGCTTATCCAAATGCTGCCAAGGATGAAAAGGGTAGATTATTATGTGGGGCTTCAGTAGGAATTACAGCAGATATGATGGAAAGAGTTGAAGCATTAGTAAAAGCACAAGTTGACGTAATAACACTAGATACTGCTCATGGACATACAAAGGGCGTAATGGATGCAGTAAGAAAAATAAAATCAGTTTATCCAGAACTTCAAATAATAGCTGGTAATGTTGCAACAGCAGAAGCAACAAGAGACTTAATTGAAGCAGGTGCTGATTGTGTTAAAGTTGGTATTGGACCTGGATCAATCTGTACTACAAGAATAGTAGCAGGTGTAGGAGTACCTCAATTAACAGCAGTTATGGACTGTGCAGAAGAGGGAAGAAAGCATGGAGTACCAGTTATTGCTGATGGAGGATTAAAATACTCAGGAGATTTAGTTAAAGCATTAGCAGGTGGAGCTGCTGTATGTATGATGGGATCAATGTTTGCTGGTTGTGAAGAATCACCAGGAGAAACAGAAATATTCCAAGGAAGAAAATATAAGGTATATAGAGGAATGGGCTCACTTGCAGCTATGGAAAAGGGATCTTCAGATAGATACTTCCAAAACGGAACAAAGAAATTTGTACCAGAAGGAGTAGAAGGAAGAGTTGCCTATAAGGGATATTTAGCAGATACTATTTATCAATTATTAGGTGGAATAAAATCAGGTATGGGATATTTAGGAGCACCGACAATAGAAGATTTATATGAAAATGCAGGATTTGTTGTACAAACAGCATCAGGAATAAGAGAAAGCCATCCTCATGATATAAACATCACTAAGGAAGCACCAAATTACAGCGTTAGAGAGTAGGAGAATACTTATGAAAAAAGAGTTAGTTTTAGTACTTGACTTTGGCGGTCAATATAATCAATTAATTGCAAGAAGAGTAAGAGAATGCAATGTATATTGTGAAGTTCATCCATATAGCTTATCAGTAGAAGTTATTAAAGAAATGAATCCAAAGGGAATAATATTTACTGGCGGACCTAATAGTGTATATGGGGAAACTTCTCCTAAATGTGATAAAGAAATATTTGAGTTAGGAATTCCTGTTCTTGGAATATGCTATGGTTCACAATTAATGGCACATGTTTTAGGTGGTAGTGTTGCTACTGCACCTGTTAGTGAATACGGAAAGACTGAAGTAAGTGTAGATGTAGATTCAAAATTATTTAAAGGTGTAGCTCCTAGCACAATCTGCTGGATGAGCCATACTGATTATATTGAAAAGGCACCAGCAAGCTTTAAGGTTATTGGTAATACACCAGTGTGCCCAGTTGCAGCAATGGAATGTGAAGAAAAGAATCTTTATGCAGTACAATTCCATCCAGAAGTAATGCATACTCAAGAAGGTACTAAAATGCTATCAAACTTTGTTTATAACATTTGTAACTGTACTGGTGATTGGACAATGGATTCATTTGTTGAAAAATCAATACAGGAAATAAGGGAAAGAGTTGGTAATGGTAGAGCATTATGTGCATTATCAGGTGGAGTAGATTCATCAGTAGCAGCTGTACTTTTATCTAAAGCTATTGGTAAGCAGTTAACATGCGTTTTCGTTGACCATGGTTTACTTAGAAAAGATGAAGGGGATGAAGTTGAAGCAGTATTTGGTCCAGAAGGACATTATGATTTAAACTTTATCAGAGTAAATGCACAAGATAGATTCTATGAAGCTTTAGCTGGCGTAGAAGATCCAGAAACAAAGAGAAAAATAATCGGTGAAGAATTTATTAGAGTATTTGAAGAAGAAGCTAAGAAAATTGGTGCTGTAGATTATTTAGTTCAAGGAACTATTTATCCAGATATAATAGAAAGCGGACTTGGTGATTCAGCAGTAATAAAATCACATCACAATGTTGGGGGACTTCCAGAACATGTTGATTTTAAAGAAATAATTGAACCATTAAGACTATTATTTAAGGATGAAGTAAGAAAAGCTGGTTTAGAGCTTGGAATTCCTGAAAAATTAGTTTACAGACAACCATTCCCAGGACCAGGATTAGGTATCAGAATAATTGGGGAAGTTACAGCTGAAAAGGTAAGAATAGTTCAAGAAGCAGATGCTATTTACAGAGAAGAAATTGCAAAAGCTGGTATTGATAAAGAAATTGGACAATATTTTGCTGCCTTAACTAATATGAGAAGTGTTGGCTGCATGGGAGATGAAAGAACTTATGATTATGCAGTTGTATTAAGAGCTGTAACTACAAGTGATTTTATGACAGCAGAATCTGCTGACCTTCCATGGGAAGTACTTGGAGAATGTACTAGAAGAATAGTAAACGAAGTTAAAGGGGTTAACAGAGTACTGTACGATTGTACAGGAAAACCACCTGCAACTATAGAGTTAGAATAGAATTTTTTTATGCTAGATAATCGATGAATTATCTAGCATTTTTTTATTATTCTTTAAATTAATAACCCCCGGGGAGGCTTGTGGCAGTATATTTCCTTTGCTAAACTGGTACAAGGGATATATTTAAAGTATAGTAAAAAAATGTTTAAGGGAGCGTTTTTAATGGCATGTTTTTTAGTACCAACAACTGAAGCAATTGTAACTACAATTGTAGAAAAGAAGTTAAAATCAAAAGAAAAGAAACAAGGTGAAGAGAATAAGAAATCAATTGTTTCATTTTCCAAGAAGTTAAAGTGGTTAAACAATATGCTTTGGGGTGGAGCAATACTTTTAGCATTTGAACATATATGGCATGGAGAAGTTGTTCCGTTTTTCCCATTTTTGACGGCTGCAAGTAATTCAAGCGATGCTGCAGAAATGCTACATGAGATGGCAACTACAGGAGTTATGATGGCAGTACTTGTAACTATAGTATGGATTGGGATGGTTATTGTTTCTGCCATTATTGAAAAGACAACTATAGATACAATTGCAGTTGAAAAGGTAAAATAGGGGGAGTATAAGATGACATTATTGATAACTGTATTTGCAGCAATTATTACTACTATCATCTGGTACAATAATGAAAATCGTAAAGAATTACGCTTAGGGACTCTGAGTTTAATGTACTGGGGTGCCTCTATTATGTGGTTTGTTGATGCTATTTTTGAATATGCAGAATTAAAAGCAGAATATTTTACTCCAGCACCAGTTGATATGTTAAATGACCTTTTTCTAGGACTATCTGTTGTTGCATTAGGAATGC
>CAKVNP010000179.1 GCA_934777095.1 uncultured Clostridium sp.
AAGTTGTTTTTTCATATGAAAATGAAACAGAAAAAAATAATGATTTAGCTGCAGTAGATTATAAAAACATAAATAAAATTAACAGCGTTGTTGAAGGCGATACAATTGGTGTAATCAAAAGAGGAATGGAAGCGGAACAAGGGGTAAATGTTCTGGGAAAAGATGTTAAAAGTAAAAAAAATAAAAGAAAATATATCAAGAGCGGTAATGGTTGCAAGATTATGTCCGATAATATTATTGCAACAGTAAATGGACAAGTATCTTTGAAAAATGGAATTGTGAGTGTACATAATGTTTATATTGTGCAAAAAGATGTTGATATGTCTACATGAAATATAAATTTCAAGGGAGATATTTTTGTTCCAGGGAATGTAAATGACGGAATGAAAGTTATTGCTTTAAATGATATACGTGTACAAGGAAGTGTTTTTAGTTCGGATATTTTATCTAAGGGAGATATTACAGTAGAGGGAAGTGTGATAAATTCCAGAGTTATACTTGGTGGTAACGATATAGTGAAGGAAAAGAGACTGCATCTATTAGAAGAGTTTAAAGAAACTATTCAAAAAATCGTGGAAACAATAGATTATTTGATAAAAAATAAAATAGTTAAAGGCGATCCTAATCTATCTGAGTTAATTAAAAGTTTAGCTGATACTAAGTATAAAGAATTTAAAAAGATATGTTTAGAACTAATAGGGATAGCAATAAAAGATAATGATGCAGGATCTTTAGTTATTAAGAGGATAAAAGAAAAATTAATGCCGACTTCGATGAAAAAAATTACTTCTTTTGATGAAATAGAAGAAATAGTACAGCTTGTAGATGAAGAAATAAATGTGTTAAAAGAAGAAAAGTCTAAATTTTCAACATTAAACGTTAATTATTGTCAGGAATCTACGCTTCAATCTTCAGGAGACATAATTATTAAGGGCAAAGGCATATTTTCAACAGACCTTCATGCATTAGGTTCAATTATATTTGAGTCAAAATCAGCTGTTTGCAGAGGTGGTGTATTAAGAGCCAACAAAGAGATACAAGCTTCTACAGTTGGTAGTGAAGCAAGTGCTCAGACTGTGTTAGAAGTAATAGATAAAAAAGGTATTATCAATATTGATGTGGCTTATACTAATACACTAATAATAATAAATAATAGAAAAATGTTAATTGATAAGCCTTGTAAACAGGTGAAATGTTATCTGGATAAAAAAGGTGAGTTAGTTATTGATAAGTTTGTATTATAAGGAGTACTAATATGAATGAAATAAGAATTTTAGTTTTTAAACTTAATGGAGAACTATTTGCAACAGATATTATGGAGGTAGAGAGAATTCTAGGAAATGTAGATACTACTAAACTTCCAGATTCACCAGATTTTTTAGAAGGTGTTATTAAATATGAAGAGGAAGTAATTCCTGTAATAAATTTATATAAGAAGTTTAACTTTGCAAATGAAGTAGTTGATGAAAATAAAAAAATAATAGTAATCAAAAAAGAAGTAGGGAAATTTGGAGTTATTGTAGATGATGTTAATGAAGTTACTAGCATAAATGAAGCTAAGATAGATAAATCTTCTTCAGTATCTACAATAGTATCTAAGAAATATATGAAAGGAATTATTAGAGAAGAAAATAACTTAATTATGTTATTAGATTTAAATAATATTCTTTTAGAAAATGAAGAGGAGCTAGTGTTTGAAAGGATGGAGTAAGGCACATGGAGGCGTTGAGAAAAAATGAGACTAGAGTTGGTATAGCTGATGCGGCAATAATATCAGCGCCAGGAACTATAGCTACCATAGGACTTGGATCATGTGTAGGGATTCTATTATATGACAATGTTTGTAATAAGGCGGGACTGGTTCATATTATGTTGCCAGATAGTACAGCTTTTAAAACTATTACTAATCCATATAAATTTGCAGATACAGCAATACCTCTAGTTATAAAGGAAATGATTCGGCAAGGTTGTAATAAAAAAAATATAGTTGCTAAAATTGCGGGGGGCGCAGCTATGTTTAAGTTTTCTGAGAATACCATCAATAGTGATATTGGAAATAGAAATGTTATTGCAGTAAAAGAGGCTATAAAACAGCAGGGAATAAAGATTGTCGCAGAAGATGTTGGGGGATCTAAAGGCAGATCTATGTTTGGTAATTCTGAAAATGGAATGGTCACAATAAGAATTGTTGGACAAGGAATGAAAGAATTATAATTAATTAGCTTTAGGAGGAATAATGGAATTTGTAGAATTTCATGACTGGGTATATAAAGAACTTGGTGTAAGTTTGAATTCATATAAACCTACACAGTTAAATAGAAGAATAAACAGTCTTATGGAAAGAATGGGGATTAAGTCGCTAGAGGAATATAGGGATTTATTAAAAAAAGATTTAAATGAAAGAGAAATGTTTCTCGACTACATAACAATAAATGTTACAGAATTTTTTAGAAATCCTGAGTTTTTTGAAGCACTTAAAAAAGCAATAGAAGATAATCTGCTTCCAAGTAATAAAAAACTAAAAATTTGGAGTGCAGGATGCTCACTAGGTTGTGAAGCATATAGTTTATGCATGATGCTAGATGAGATGGGAGTTAAAGTTGACTATAATATTTTAGCGTCAGATATCGATAAAAATATTCTTAAAAGAGCAAAAGAAGCTGTTTATAGCAATATAGATATAAAAGGATTAGATAAGAAATATTTAGATAAATATTTTACAAAAAGTGACGATAAATATAAAGTGGATATGAAATTAAGATCAAAAGTTTCTTTTAAGAGACATGACTTGATTTTGGACAATTATGAAAAAGACTTTGATTTAATTCTTTGTAGAAATGTGATAATTTACTTTAAAGATGATGTTAAACAAAAAATAATTGAAGGGTTTATTGAATCTTTAAGACCAGGAGGACTGCTTTTTGTTGGTGCAACAGAAAGTATTAATACATATAAAATATATGGGCTTGAGAAATTATCACCATTTATATATAGAAAAATTTAGGGAGGGTAAAAAGTGGATACATCACAATATTTAAGCATGTTTTTAGATGAATCTATGGATAATCTTCAAACATTAAATGAAGCACTACTTAATTTAGAACAAAATCCAAATGATATAGATATGCTAAATCAGATATTTAGGGTAGCTCATACTATTAAAGGGATGGCTGCAACAATGGGCTTTACAGCAATGGCTGAACTAACTCATAAAATGGAAGACGTATTATCAAACTTTAGAGAAGGTAAATTAGCTGTAAGTGAAAATGTTGTAACAGTATTATTTAATTGTCTAGATACATTAGAAAGAATGGTAAATAACATTGAATCTGGTGTTGAAGATGAAGTTGATGTAACTGAAATAGTAGCTGCTTTAGGACAAATTGTTAATGGGTCATCTGAAGCTATCGAAGTAGAAGTAGCAGTACCAAGCAGTAATGACAATGATAAAGCTGAGAATACAATTAAAGTTGAATTAAATCAGTATGATATTTCAATAGTAAGACAAGCTATAAAAGGTGGATTCAACACACTTAATGTACAAATCTGGTTAAGTGAAGATACTTTACTTAAGTCTGCAAGAGCATTTTTAATTCTACAAGAATTAGAAGCTCAAGGTGAAATAATTAAATCAAGACCTACAGTGGAAGATATTGAAGGAGAAAACTTCGAATTTGAAATTTACTTCTTATTAGTAACTAAAAAATCAGCTGAAGAAATAAACGCAATTGTTGAAAATATTTCAGAAGTTGAAAAAGTTGTAGTTGAAGAAGTTCAAATAGCAGTTGAAGAAGTGGAAGCTGAAGAAGTAAAAGTAATTGAAGCACCTGTAGTAGCTGCTGCACCAGTTAAAAAGAATAAAGAACAAAGAAAAGAAAATAAAGCTCCAAGTAAGAAAGCTCATCAATCTGTAAGAGTTGATTTACAAAGAATAGATACTTTAATGAATATGGTATCAGAGCTTGTAATATATAGAACTAGATTAGAACAGATAGTTATCAATAATAAATCACCAGAATTAGTTGAAACTTTAGAACAAGTTGAAAGAACTACTTCTGATTTACAAGATCTTGTGATGAAGATTAGAATGCTTCCTTTAGATGTAGTATTTAATAGATTCCCTAGAATGATGAGAGATTTAGCAGTTGAATTAGAAAAGGAAATAGACTTTATAATTGAAGGTGCGGAAACTGAATTAGATAGAACGGTTATTGATGAAATCGGCGAACCGTTAATACATTTATTAAGAAATTCTGCTGACCATGGAATTGAAAAGAAAGTAGATAGATTAGCAGCAGGAAAACCAGCACAAGGAACAGTAAAGTTAATGGCGTACCAAGAAGGTACTAAAGCTATTATAAAGGTTACTGATGATGGTGCAGGAGTAAATGTTGAGAAGATTAAAGCAAAAGCTGATAAAGTTGGAATACCTACAAATGGATTAAGCGAACAAGAAATAAAGAACTTAATTTTCCATCAAGGATTCTCAACTAATGAAGTTGTAACAGATGTGTCTGGTAGAGGTGTTGGGATGGATGTCGTTAAGACAAAAATCGAAGCACTTGGAGGTACAGTTGAATTACAAAGTGAATTAGGAAAAGGAACAAGCTTTGTAGTTACACTTCCGTTAACTCTACAAATAATACAAGCTTTATTAGTTAAAGTTGGTGAAGAAACATTTGCTGTATCTTTAGGATTTATTGATAGAGTTATCGAATTTAAGAATGAAAATGTTAAGCAGACTAATGGAGAAGAAGTTATAGTATATAGAGATAAAATCATCCCATTAGTAAGATTAAATGAAAAACTTGGTATCGAAGCTAAGGGCAGCGGTAAGAGTTATGTTATAATAGTAAAGATTGGTAATAAGCTAAGTGGACTATTAGTAGATTCTTTACTAGGACAACAAGAAGTAGTAATAAAACCTTTAGGAAAGATATTCAAGGATACTAAAGCGTATATTGGAGCAACAATTTTAGGAGATGGACTAGTAACTTTAATCTTAGATGTAGGTTCTTTAGTGTAATAAAGGAGTGATGGCTATGGATTATAGAAACTTAAGCTCTGAGCAATTAGATGCTTTAGGGGAAGTTTTTAATATAGGAACAGGAAATGCAGCAACATCTCTTTCGTGGCTCTTAAACAAAAAGGTGGATATGACTGTTCCAAATGTAAGAGTCGTAAAACTAGATGATGTTCTTGAAAGTGAACTAGAGCATGAAGTTATAGCAGTTCTTGTTAAGGTTATAGGAGAAGCACCAGGTAATATATTATATTGCTTTGGAAAAGAAGTGGCGCTAAACATTACAGAGCAGTTAACAAATAATAATGATGTATTTAGTGAAATTGCTATGTCTACCATGGCGGAAATAGGTAACATAATAGCATCTTCGTATATGAGCTCAATAGTATCATTTACAGGATTAAAG
>CAKVNP010000180.1 GCA_934777095.1 uncultured Clostridium sp.
GTTTTGGCTCGCGTACCTCTGTTTTTCCCATAAAATCCTCCTATGATTTTATTGCTATTAATTCTATTATATACCAATAGTTAAAATTTTCAATAGAACATGAAATTTGTTTCATATTTTGTTGACAAAGGAAATAAATGGAATATAATAGAAATATAAATATGAAATAAGTTTCATATTTAAGAAGATTAGAAAGGGGTAGATGAAATGAGAACAATGATAGAATTTAGAAATGTAAATAAGATATATGGAGCAGGGGAAAATGCACAATTAGCTGCTAATAATGTTAACTTTAAAATTAAAGAAGGAGAATTTGTAGTAGTACTAGGTCAATCAGGGGCAGGGAAATCTACTGTATTAAATCTATTAGGTGGAATGGATTCTGTAACTTCTGGAAAAGTATTAATAGATGGACAGGATATAACTAAATTAAATGATGACCAATTAACTGATTTTAGAGCAGAAAATATAGGATTCATATTTCAGTTTTATAATTTGATCCCTAATTTAACTGCTTTAGAAAATGTGAATTTAATTAAGGAAATAGTTAAAAATCCCTTAGATCCTAAAAAAGTTTTAGAAGATGTTGGCTTGAAAAATCATCTGAATAAGTTTCCAGCTCAATTATCAGGAGGGGAACAGCAAAGGGTATCTATTGCAAGAGCACTATGCAAAAATCCTAAAGTCATCTTAGGAGATGAGCCTACAGGTGCCTTAGATTCGGAAACAGGTGTAATTGTCTTAGATTTATTACAAAGGATGAGCAGAGAAAGAAATACCACAGTAGTAATAGTCACACATAATGCTGAAGTTGCAGAATGTGCTGATAAAGTTATTAGAATGAAAAATGGAAAGATAGTGTCTGTTGAACAAAATGAAATGCCAAAGGCAGTAAATGAGGTGGTATGGTAATGCTTTTTTTAAAGATGATCAGGGATATAAAAAAGAATTTTGTACAATTTATTGTAATTTTTCTAATGGCATTTATGGGAACCTTTGTGTTTTCAGGAATTAGTGCAGAATGGTATGGAATAGACAAAACAGTAAAAGATTATACTGCTGAAGCTAACTTTGCAGATATTTGGGTTTATGGTAAAAACTTTTCAAAGGACGATTTAGATACTATACAAAATTTAAAGGGAATTGTAGAGGTAGAACGTAGAGTATCAATTGAAGGGATAGGGGATTTTGCCAATAATCCTAAATTAGAGCTTCATTTTTTAGAAGATAATTCAATAAATAAACCTAAATTAGTAGAAGGAGAGGAGATAGATCTAAATAAGTCTGAAGGAATATGGATAGATAAAAACTTTGCAAAGGAAAAAAAGTTAAAGATTGGAGATACATTGAAATGTTCCTCAAATGGAGTTTCTATTGAAAAAGAAATTTTAGGTATTGTTGAGAGTCCAGAATACATTTATTATGCTAATGAGGAAGATTTATGGCCAGATTATACAAAGATTGGCTACGCTTATTTATCTATTGAAGCATTCCCTTATAAGGATAAAGCACCGTATACAACTATGTTAGTTAAAGCAAACAGAACAGATACTTCTAAACTAGAGGATGAAATAAATAATTCAATAAAAGATAATAAAGTAACTATAGTATTAAAAGAAAATATGCCATCATATAAGGCAATATCAAACGAAGTTGAGCAGCATAAAGTAATGGGTGGAATTTTTCCTGTAGCATTTATTTTAATAGCAATTTTAGCAATGTTAACAACTATGACTAGGCTAGTTAATAATCAAAGAATTCAAATTGGCACTTTAAAAGCTATTGGGTTCTCAAACAGAAAGATAATGCACCACTATTTATCATATGGATTTTATTTATCTACTCTTGGGGCTCTATTAGGAGCAATCTTAGGACCAATAACACTTCCATATTTATTTTATCCATCTATGTCTAGTTTTTATAATTTGCCACAATGGAAACCAAGTATTGCGCCAATAACTTGGTGGGTTACAGTATTAGCAGTAGCTTTATGTACATTAACTACGTATATAGCATGTAGAAAGCTATTAAAGGATACACCTGCTGAAACATTAAGAACAAAAGCTCCTACAAATGTTAAGAGAAGTATATTTGAAAAGAGTAAAATCTGGGATAAGTTAGGTTTTAATTCAAAATGGAATTTGAGAGATATTAGAAGAGCTAAAGTAAGAAGTATTATGGGGTTTATAGGAACTATGAGTTGTATGGCGCTTTTAGTGTGTGCATTTTCTGAAAATGATACAGTTTCATATATGAAGGAGTGGATTTATTCTGAAATAAATCAATATGAAACTCAATTAAATTTTAAAGAAAATGTTGAATATAGTGACAAAGAAAAGATTGCTGAGGAAGTTAATGGACAATTATTTATGTCTTCAGCTCTTGAAATTAAAAATGGAGATACTAAAAAGGTTAGTAAGATAACTGTGATAGAAAATAATGAACTATATAAAGCAATGGATAAAAAACTTAACTATATAGAAATAGGTGAAAATGAAATAGCACTTTCCTCAAGAATGGCAAAAGAACTTGGCGTGAAAAAGGGAGATAAAATAAGCTGGAGATTATATGGTGAGAGTATTTGGCTAGAGAGTACTGTGAATATTATTAACAGAATACCTGTTGGGCAAGGACTAACAATGACTAAAAGTACTTTTGAAAGTTATGGATATAGTTTTAATCCGTCCTCAATAATAACTTCACAAAAATTAGAACAATATCATAATGATAATATTTCGACTGTTTTTAGCATAAAGGATTTAGGAGAAGCGTGGGATAAATCAATGGAAGCTATGAATACAATGGTTTATGTACTGGTAATAGCTGCAATCTCATTAGCATTAATAGTTTTATATAATTTAGGGCTTTTATCCTTTACAGAAAGAGAAAAAGAACTTGCAACATTAAAGGTTATAGGATTTAAGGCTAAAAAGATAAGAAATCTTTTGCTAACACAAAATCTGTGGCTTTCAATATTAGGAGTAATAGTTGGTGTTCCATTAGGCTTAGAGCTGCTAAATATAATTTGTATTACAGCAGGTGAAGATTTTGACTTTGCTATAAAAATGTCGTTGTCATCTTTGACTATTAGTGTAGCAATAACCTTAGGTGTTTCTATTTTAGTTAATTTGATGTTTTCAAAAAAAATTAAGAATATTGATATGGTAGGGTATTTAAAAGGAGTCGAGTAATTGTAATAAATTATCAAGAATAATTAGGAATTATCTTAAAAATAAAGTGAATATATAGTATTCACTTTATTTTTATACCCAGATATTTAAACTTTAACTTATATCTTTGCTAGTATCCATAATTATTCAGCAGGAACTTTTATTAAAAAAATAAAGAGGAAAAAAATAAAATGCACAGAAAAAGTAATAATAAGTTCCAAAATATGGTAAAATTATGTAAAAGATTAATTAGGATGGGGGAGGCAGTATATGATTAGTAATAGAGAACTGGAGTATTTAAATCATACTTTAGATGGTAAAGAAATATACGGTATAAATCTGTTAGGTTCTTTTTCTAAAGAACCGATTATGAAGAGACCTAATTATTATAAGAGCCGAGATTTTAACAGATATTATGACGAACTTTTAGAAAACTTAAAATTATATAAGAATGCCATAAAATATGTATGGGTAAAAGACTTAATTGTTGCAGTTGTAGATGACGAAACTGTAGTAATATTAAAAAAATTTAAAGCCGGGGACGTATTATTGTCTAGAGCAGGGAAGGAACAGTTTATTAAAGGTCTTCTAAATATTTATGAATATTTACAATGCGATGATGATAGGGAAATTATTAAGGAAAATTGCAGTCTTAAGAGTGTTTTAGACAATAAGCTGAATCAAGCAAACAAGTGGTTTTATATTAAGGAAGTAATTAATCATGAAACAATTAGTTTCAATATATATTATTTGGAGAAGGATAAATTATATAAATACAATTTATACACTAAAGTTCTCAAAAATATAAATCCTAAAAATTTAAGGAATGATTTTGCAAGGATGTTTAAACAAATAAAAATTTAATTATTGTTTATAAAATAAAAAATAGGCTTAGGCAATATATATTATTGTCTAGGTCTATTTTCTGTCTTAGGGAATTAAGAAGCTTTGCTTTTATATATTTAATATTTAATTAACAGAAACTAAGACATAAATTAACAGTAATTAAGCGTTAAATTAACAATTACTTTGTAAAATATTAATTAAATAAAGGGGAGGAGATTAAATGCCATCAACATATGCACATTACAAATTCGGGCAAACTGTCCTTGAAAAGCTAAATAACAAACAATTAGCAGATAAAATAAATCAAAATAAAGAGTTGTTTTTTATAGGGCTCCATGGGCCAGATATATTATTTTATTATGAACCATTAAGAAAAAATGAGGTAAATTCACTTGGATATGAGATGCATACTAAGCCAGCAAAGGATTTTTTCCAAAGATCAAAAACTATTGTTAAAAGTAAAGATCAAAATGGTGAATACTTATCTTATATTGTAGGCTTTATCTGCCATTTTATTTTAGATGGTGAGTGTCATGGCTACATTAATGGACTGAGTAGTATAGGCAGGATTTCTCATACAAAAATTGAAGTGGAATTTGATCGAATGCTTTTGGGTAGTGAGGGGAAAAATCCATTGAAAGCAAAGCTGACTGAACATATTAAAATAGACCAGAAAAATTCAGAAATAATTGCACAATTTTTTGACTTAGTATCTGCTAAAGAAATTATGAAGACAATAAAGTCCATGATTACTTATAATAATCTACTTGTAGCACCAGGAAAAATCAAGAGAAGTTTAATTTATGCTATTTTAAAAATAACAAAAAGTGACGAGGAACTAAAAGATCATCTCATAAGCTATGTAAAAAGTGAGGAGTGTGCTGAAAGCAATCAGGTATTGATGGATAAGTTTAATGGGGCAGTAGGAATAGCGGTAAACTGCATTGAGGGGTATGATAAATATTTATCTTCAGATGAAGCAATAGATGAGAGATTTAACAGGAATTATGAATAGGGGGCAATTTAGTGTGGAGAAGAAAAATAAATTAAGTAAGCAAATATTAGCAGTTTTTAAGTATTAGAATTAGGGATAGCTCGTATATAGAAAAGACAGCAGAGATTTTTATTGTTATATAAAATTTCTACTGTCTTATTGTTTTGAAAAATAGATTTCTATGAAATAATGTGGATAAAAAAGCTATCATATTTAAAAGTCTTTAATAACCATTTTGACTTTGCCTGTTTTTTCATTTTTTTCAAGCTGATTAGTAAATTCAACGGTGTAATTAAGATTTTCTAAATTTTTGTTCTTGAGAAATTGTGAAATTTGTTTTTGAATTTCTGCTAGCTGCGAGTCTTTATTGGCAGGATCAGCAGTTATACAT